>JBMSGX010000128.1:0-6761 GCA_049416285.1 Crocinitomicaceae bacterium
AAAAAGTTAAAAAAAAAGTTGTTTTCGGGTTGACTTTTTAAAAAGTTTTACTTCCAAGTTTTTTAACACTTTGGTAATAATTTAAGCTATTCGTAAACCCAAAATTGCTAAGTCGTTATAAATCAATTCTATGAGAAACGACAAATGAATGGAGCACAACCCACCCAACTAAATTACGACTTTTTTCCTTTAGTCTTGTTTAAGTTTTGGTAAATTTGGGAATCAACATTTTTTGATTGAAATACAACTTCAAATATTCAACAAAATTAAGGGTCCGTTACGGCGAAACTGACCAAATGGGATATTGCTACTATGGAAATTATGCGCAGTATTTTGAAGTTGGAAGAGTTGAGGCACTCAGGTCCCTTGGTATAAGCTACAAGGAACTGGAAGACAAAGGGGTAATGTTGCCGGTGTCACAATACTCGGTTAATTATAAGCTGCCTGCACTTTATGATGAGGAGTTAGAAATCATTACTGTGATCTCAGAAGTTCGCGGACCACGGATCACTTTTGATTACAAGATCCTTAATGCAACAGGTAAAACAGTAGCGGAAGCTTCAACTACACTCGTATTTGTTTTGAAAGAAACGATGCGTCCAACTGCCCCACCTGACTTTTTCATGGAGCTCATTCGAAAATTTGAGGATTCCGCAGAATAAAACAACGAACTTGTTATTTTATTCGTTTCCTTTATAGGAGACGATCGCATTCATGAAAATCAAAGACAAAGAACTTAACGTACTACAAGTTATTCTGGGATTTCTCCCATTAAACCTGATCATTGGACAGTTCAAGCATAACCTCTTTGCGATCCTTTTCTGGACAATCCTTTTCGGTGTAGTAGGAGTTAGTATGGGGTATTCCTTTGGAATCCCCTTCCTGTTCTACTCACCGGAATACATGGGAGCTGTATCACCCTGGTCATTCTACCTTGTTGGATTCGCCCTTGGCGGTTTCATTATGGGATTCAATACTTACAGCTACATCAAGCTAGGCCCTTACTACCCTTTCCTAGTAAGCGTCAATAGACCATTCCTTAAATTCTGTATCAACAACAGTATCATACCACTGATCTTTCTAACGTTTTACATTTTTAAGATCGTTCAATTTCAAAGTTTGGAGGAGTTCGCTGAAACAGGATCTATCTTTCTTTACATCATCGCGCTGCTCTTTGGGTTCATATCATTCGTGACACTATCGGTATTCTACTTTTTTAGAATGAGCTTTAAATTCATTTCCGGCGATTCAGATGTAGAATCCGAAAAACCTATTGAAAGCGTCGTAATGCGAGAAAAGAAATGGTATGACCCATTTCGATTCAATCGCAAAAGAACATACATCTACCTTGGACTCAAATTAAACTTACAAGTTAGCCGTGACATTAGTCACCTGGATGAACACACGGTTCAGCAGGTATACGCTAAAAACAGAATCAACTCATCTTCTTATGAGATCCTTACGATCACGATATTCTTTTTGCTTGGGCTCTTAAGTAACTTCAGAGCTTCAGAGGTGCCAGCAGCAGCAAGCATTATATTATTGATTACAGTCTTTTTAATGATCACCTCTGCCCTGCAGTCCTGGTTTGGGAATTGGTTTTACTTCATTTTGCTCGGTGGTGTACTTGGTATGAATTTCATGAGTTTAAACACTCAACTATTTCATTACAGAAATTACGCCTACGGATTGGACTACACTAATAACCGAACAGAATATAGTATTTCCAACATCTCCGATGCACACTCCAACGACTCATTGATAGATGCGTCTTATGAAAATTACATTGCCATACTTGAAAAATGGAAAGCTAGTACCGGGGAGGAAAAACCAAAATTGATCATTGTCAATTCTTCGGGAGGAGGATCCAGAAGCGCGCTTTGGACATTCTCAGTGCTTCAACAAGCGGACTTTTTAACAAAAGGAAAACTTACCAATAACCTACATATGATCACTGGGGCATCAGGAGGATTGGTTGGGGCTGCCTATTTCCGTCAATTATTGATCGAAAAGGAAGAAGGTAAAATACCACATGTTTACAACCCTGTCTACAAGGCAAACATCGGTAAAGATCTACTGAACCGACTCTCTTTCATGGCTTCAACCAACGACATCTTCATTCGTTATCAGAAGTTCAATTACAAAGATCATTCTTACACAAAAGACCGCGGCTATGCTTTTGAGGATCAATTGCTTCAAAACACAGGAAACATTCTTGATCATGACCTTGGCTATTATAAAGGCTTTGAACAATCAGGTCGAATTCCATTAATGATCCTTTCACCGACAGTCGTAAATGACGGTAGAAGAATGCTCATATCACCACAAAGTTTATTATTCATCACCAGAAACAACAGCGAACGTGACATCTACGAGAACCTGGACTTCCAATCGATGTTTAAGAATCCAAATGACATAAGATTCACTAGTGTCCTTCGGGCTAGTTCAACATTCCCTTTCGTGATGCCTATGGTCACCATGCCCACAACACCGGAGATACAGCTGATGGATGCAGGGATCAGAGATAATTACGGAACTAAAACAACCCTGGCAATTCTGCGAAAGGTGAATAACTGGATAGCGCGCAACACATCAGGTGTAATAATCATAAGGATTAGAGATACAAAAAACATTCTTGATGACGAAAGCTATAATCAAGTTGGCTTTATAGACAAGATCACACTGCCATTTAATAACGTCTACAAGAACTTCCCTCGTGTACAAGACTTCAACCAGGACGAACTCATGGAGAACTTCCTGTCTAAAAGTTATTTCCCCTTGGATATAGTTGAATTTAATCTCCGGGAGAGAAAGGATGATCGCATCAGTTTATCATGGCATTTGACATCACACGAAAAAGATAAGATCGACAAAGCAATTTTGAGCAGAAGAAACCTGGAAGAACTTAACAGGTTAAAAGCCTTATTGGAATAAAAAAATGGGACTCCATTCGAAGCCCCACTTTCCTTAACCTGTAATTGTTAATAATTGATCCGTGTAAAATAGAACGCAGATCATTCTAAAAGGTTTCACTTTTCCGAGAATTTCTTTCGAATTAACAAACCGCTATTCATAAAATATTGCGAATCAGAAGAAAGCGAATCACCTTTCAAATAATTTTACAATGTGCAAAAAGAGAAATCCATACAGGCACTTGTTCAATTGATCGATGATCCGGATGAGAACATATTCTTTCATGTTCGAGATGAATTGATCAGTATAGGAGAACAAGCTATCCCATTCCTGGAAGACTCCTGGGAGAAAGAAAACTATGGATTGATCTTTCAATCCAGAATAGAGCAACTGATCCATGATATTCAGTTCAATAATGTCAGGGCAAAACTTCAGCATTGGATAGCAGCACCGGATAAGGATCTACTAGAAGGCGCTCTGATCATCAATGAGTATCAGTATCCGAATCTGGACGAAAATATATTGAGAGAAAAGATCCAAAAGATCAGAAAGGACATCTGGCTGGAGCTAAACGATTATCAGACGGCTTACGAAAAAGTAAGAGTGTTCAATAAGATCTTTTATGGACGACATGAATTTGCCGGTAACTCAAAAGATTATCATTCTCCTTTAAATTCTTTTATCAGCACTGTTCTTGAAACAAAAAAAGGAAACCCTCTTACATTGAGCCTTATCTATTCTGTGATCGCACAGAGTCTTGACATGCCAATCTACGGAGTAAACCTTCCCAATCATTTCATCTTAGTTCATCTGGATGAAAACGGAACGAAGGCATCCTTCAATGAAGGAAATGAGCACGGAGCTCTTTTCTATATCAATGCATTTTCGCGTGGAGGGATCTTTGACGACAATGAGATCAAAGCCTACTTGAATGGGATCAATAAGCCTTCAACGCGCGAATACTTCGAGCCTTGTTCCAACTCGGCGATTATGGTCCGTATGCTAACGAACCTCATCAACTCATTTCAGCAAATCGGCAACAGAGAAAAGGTAGATGAGCTTATTCAGCTGCGCGCCCTATTTGATTCTGTAGTCTAGATCGAACTTATCCAATTCTTTGATCAGCTCATTGTTCAGATCTACTTTCACAGTTTTTGATGGCATATTCACCTCTATCTTATCTAAAGGATCGTAAACCATGAACTGCACAGGGCAATTACCTGAATTTGCTTCAAAGACTTTACTTAAATCATTCACCATTCTTTGATCCAGTGATTTTGTTGAGACTTTAATATCCAAGCGAGATGCCTTTTTCTCTCTCAGTGACTGAAGCATTTCAATTCCATTCACCGTAAACTCAAGTTCTTTTCGTCTAGGCGGAACTTCTATTCGGCCCTTGATCGCAACGAAAGTTCCAGGATTCACGAAGTGTTTATACTTCAAGTAATTCTCCCTCCATAGGAAGATCTTATATGAATCGTTATAATCTTCAATGGTTAACGTCCCGAAAGGATCTCCCTTGCGCGTGAACCTGTGCTCAGCATCTGAGATCACCGCTCCGATAAGTAGATCTTTGTTCTTATTGTTTTCCATGTCATTCAACATAGAAACAGAGCCATTACAGAAAGAATTTAATTCCAGTTTGAAATCATCTAATGGATGCCCTGAAATAAAAATTCCGATCACCTCCTTTTCACGGTTCAATGCATACACATTCCCCCACTCTTCTGCATCAGGAACAGAAGGCTCAGGCATCTTTGCACCAGTCCCTTCTCCGAAGAGTGAGGCTTGCGCTGAGTTTTCACTATCCTGGAACCCTGCACCAAACTTGACAACATTCTCCAGAAACGTACGTCCATTTTCTTCTTTGAAATACTGCGCACGATGAATCCCTTCAAATGAATCAAATCCTCCGGCATAAGCAAGACTTTCAAATGCCTTCTTATTGCAAACACGTAGATTAAGTCTTTTGGCTAGATCAAAGATCGTTCTGAAGGGGCCGTTTTCTTCTCTTTCACGAACAATTTCGTGAACCGGAGCCGACCCCAATCCTTTGATCGCTCCTAATCCGAATCTAATAGCACCCTCTTTATTTACAGTAAAGTGATATCCTGATTCATTGATATCCGGACCGAGAACAGGAATTCCCATTCTTCGACACTCCTCCATGAAGAATGTCACCTGCTTAATGTCGTTCATGTTGTTACTCAACACAGACGCCATATATTCTGCAGGGAAATTTGATTTCAAATATGCAGTCTGATAAGCGATCCACGCATAACATGTGGAGTGTGACTTGTTGAAGGCATATGATGCAAATGCCTCCCAGTCCTTCCAGATCTTTTCTAGTTTTTCAACATCATGTCCATTCTCTGACCCACGCTCTAAAAACGCCGGCTTCATTTTATCCAGGACATGCTTTTGCTTTTTACCCATTGCTTTACGCAGGGTATCTGCCTCACCTTTCGTAAATCCGGCAAGCTTTTGAGAAAGAAGCATTACCTGCTCTTGATAGACGGTAATTCCGTATGTTTCCTGCAAATATTCTTCACATGCATCGAGATCGTACACGATCTCTTCTTCTCCATGCTTACGCTTAATAAAAGAAGGAATGTATTCTAATGGCCCCGGTCTATAGAGGGCATTCATCGCAATAAGATCCGCAAACACTGTTGGTTTCAGTTCACGCATGTATTTCTGCATCCCAGGTGATTCATACTGGAATATCCCCACGGTTTCCCCACGTTGAAAGAGCTCATACGTTGGAACATCATCTATTGGGAATTCATCTGGGACCAAATCTATTCCGCGATTCTCTTTTACATTGCGCACTGCATGCTTGATCAGCGTCAACGTTTTCAGCCCCAAGAAGTCCATCTTAAGCAAACCAGCAGATTCGGCTACAGAGTTGTCATACTGCGTACAGTACATGTTAGAGTCCTTTGCGGTGGCCACAGGAACAAACTTCGTAATATCATCCGGTGTAATGATCACACCACATGCATGGATCCCTGTATTTCGAACTGATCCCTCCAGGTTTCTAGCCTGATTGATCACTCTCGCAGAAAGATCAGAACCCTTAGATAAGGCAATGAGCTCTTTTGCTCGATTAATATCATCCTGATTATTTTTCAGCTTCGCACGTAACTCTTCATCCGATAATTTGAAAAGTTTACCCAAACTAATATCAGGAATTAGTTTCGCTATACGATCTGCCTCTGACAGCGGCAGATCCAAAACACGTGCAGTATCGCGGATAGATGATTTTGCAGCCATCGTACCGTAGGTAATGATCTGAGCTACCTGATTGGCTCCATACTTATCGATCACCCAATCGATCACTCTACCGCGCCCTTCATCATCAAAATCGATATCGATATCGGGCATGGATACACGATCAGGATTCAAGAAGCGCTCAAATAGGAGGTCATATGCGATAGGATCCACATTCGTAATCCCATTACAATATGCAACTGCCGATCCTGCAGCTGAACCACGACCCGGACCAACGGAAACGCCCATTTCTCTTGCCGCTTTACAGAAATCCTGGACGATCAAGAAATAACCCGGATACCCCGTTCTTTCAATTGTCGCCAACTCGAAATCCAGTCGCTCCCGAATTTCGTCTGTTATTTCTTTATAGCGTTCCTCCGCTCCTTTGTAAGTCAGATGGCGCAAGAAGTTATTCTCACCTCTCTTTCCTCCATCTTCATTATCTCTTTCATCCTGAAACTCTTCAGGAATATCAAAGGCAGGAAGTAATACATCCCTTGCCAGACCGTAATGCTCGCATTTAGCAACAATCTCATCGATAGACTCAATAGCTTCCGGAAGGTCGAGGAATAACT
>JBMSGX010000129.1:0-6690 GCA_049416285.1 Crocinitomicaceae bacterium
CATGTACATTTTGATCAGATCATTGTGAATATTCAACGTGTAATACTCATCAAAAGGGATGTCGAACATTTCATGAACATCAAAGATATCTTCATGATTTCCTCTGGAAAAAGCTACAGGAAACATCCTGCCATCAGGAGTGATGGTTAATTGCCAGTCATTTAACCACGTTGACCATTCAGCTGTAGTGTTCGATGTGATCTGGTTCATCACATAATCGCCCGTGAAAGCGATGAAATCAGGTCGGATCTTAGCTACCAGTTTATTCCCATCACGTCTTTTTTCCAAACAGTCGCCACTAGGACAATTTTCTGTATAAATACCAAATACTGAGAATCCATCGCGTGTGTCACCACCGGAAATAAACGACACAGGATCATTACTGTCATTTGATAGCGTTCTAAAATAAAAACGTTGACTGGTTTGTCCAGATTGATCATAGATCACGAAATAGTAGATCGAATTAGGTGTGAGTCCAGTTAATCTTGAAAAATGTCTTGTAATACCATGAGCGCCACCTGTTCGGTCAATTCCATGACTGTTAGTATATGCTGTATGATTTGTTCCTTGATCTACAAGCCCGTAATGTACAGTTCCAAGATCACCGCTCCAGCCAATAACAACGGAAGTTGCTGGGTCATTTCTGTAAGCCAATGAATAATATTCAGTTACGGCTTTTGCATTTAGAGTAAATACAAATAGGATTGATAGAAGTAATAGTTGTCTCATTGTAAAATATTGTAGCACAAATTTAAACATTCAGACTATTAGTAAATAGATTAACATGGTTAAGCAATGGTTAATTCTGATAATAGCACATTTGCCATATAATTAATATTATGTTAAATAGTGCTTTCTGTACATTTGACTATGGCAAAACTAATCTTTCTTATTGGTTACATTTTTTACTTATTAGCACTACTTCTTCCTTACCTGGTATATGATCAACTTATTTATCAATCGGAAATGTCTTCTGCTGCAATAAGTCCTACTTCAACTTTTGTGTCAGATATATTATTGATGACTTACAAAACACCGATTGGATATCTTTCGATAATTTGGATGGTATATCCTATTTCAAAAATTTTACGCAATTCTAAGAACGCATACAAATCTGTTATGCTCAGTTCAATAATATTATTGAGTATTTATTCGATCATTTATTTCGTTATGACCAGCAATCCAGATTCGATCATTGGATTTGTAAATGTAGAGCTCAGTCTTGGCTTTTGGACAAATGTCCATGGTACAGTCCTTTGTTTTCTAGCGGGCGTTCTCATGTGGTTAAGCTTGATTCGTGAGACAGCTAGAATTAGTGAAAATCATGATTTACTCGACGACTCTATTTAACATAATAAAACACGTTTAATATTTTCGATTACGAACTGAATTAATTCATTTGTTCCAAAAGCTCTAGCACGTTTGCATTAACGGTTCTTCCATTTAATTTGCTCCGTAGCCAAGCAAAGAAGGACAAAAAGAATAAATCCGTCTCCTCAACATTTGTGAGGCCGATTTCATAAATTCTTTGTTCCAACTTTCCATTTGTTAAGTCTTCCGGATGATTTAACATGCGTTTCACAACCTTAATAAATGGTTTAACCTGTTTGTTCTGCTCCATTGAGAGCGTTTTACCGTGCAGATTTAAAAGGCTTCGCATTTTAGATTCAATTAAATCTTCAAACCCAAGTTCGATATATAATATTACTTCAAGAAACTTCTTGTTTAAAAGCCATTCTACCCCTACCCTTTTTTCATACCATGAATCTCGATGAGAAAGCTCACGATTTACAACTAAAGCCTCTTTAAAGGCCCCTCGTTGCACTAATAACATCATTTTGGTTAATTGAACCGGTGGATACATTCTATTTGATTTTCTTACATCTAGTTTATCCAGGATCTGCTCTGCCTCTTCATAATTACCCAGATAATTGAAATTTAAGCTCAATAACATCGTAGTCTTAAAGCTGAATGTCTCCGACAATCTTTCAGGGAACAAAACAATTAGCTTGTTTAAGCTATTGAGATAGCTCATGCTTTTTTGGAAATCTTTTTTTCTGAGCTCAATATTGGCTAAAGAATAATATAATTGAGCTTTGCTCACTAATTGGGTCATATTATCAGATTCTGAACTTTCAAGTCTGGAGATGTGATCGTCGAAGAATGATTCTATCTCATGATATGCCCTATTCTGTTCGCCGTACAAATCCGCCATTTGAGCCAGCTGACTGAGTGTTTGAAAGTCAATTACCTGCTCTGCTTCCAGCTTGAACTTCTCAAAACTCTCCTTAATTAAACTACCGAAGGGGATCTTCGCATTTTCTGAATTCGTTGTTCTCAATTCATTTTTGATCAATGCAAAGATCACTGTTAACTGTTCCTGAAATTCCGCTTTCTTTTGCAATCCTTGATATTCCCTGATGGCTGCTTCAAGATCAAAGTCCTCTTTTTCTGAAGAAGCTTCGATAAGAAGTGATAACACTCTTATTTGTAGGGTTAATTCATGGCTCTTCAAGGATTTCTTCAGTCGCTTCAAAACTGAAACACCCTCTTTCGCATGTCCTTCTGCTATCAGTGATTTCCCAAGTAGATATTTCCGGTAATTAGTTATATCGTCATTAAAGTCCTGAACTACTACATTTTCGAGGAGAAAATCATGGAAAGCATCCATGAGTCGCTTCTTCAGCACATTATAGGCATTTGTATTGAGTTCAAACTTAAGTTTAGGATAGTCTGTTTGAACCAGCTCACGATATAATTGGACGTTTCTAGTGTCCCTTCTTTTATTCCTTTTTTGCAAGTAAGAAATAAACTTTTGGTGAAAATCACTGTTCTGCTTACGTATATAATCGATCAATATATAGTTATTTATTAAGTTGTTAAAACCATATTTTTATGGGTTTATAAAACTAAATATATAATTTATATCGTAATATTTTTTTTAATTTTTGATTTTTCAAACAATTAGGATGCCGCACCTTTGGAGTGAACTTAAAATTGAAAGTTATGTCAACAGAAAAATTTACAACAACGTACGAAGTGAAAACAGAAAACGCTTCAAATGAAAGAAAGCAAATGAACAACATCCTTAAGCCAACACCAGCTTTCATAGGTGCCTCTTGGGTTGCATTAGGTATAGGCTTGATCTCTTATTGTATCGGCCTATGGAATGCTGAAATGCAGTTAAGTGAAAAAGGATATTACTTCACACTAATTTTATTCGGATTGTTCTCAGTAGTGTCTGTACAGAAAAGTGTAAGAGACAGAGCTGAAGGGATTGAGGTTACAGATCTGTATTATGGAATAAGCTGGTTTGCAACAATTATCTCAATTGTACTTCTAGTTATTGGCCTCAGAAACGCAGACTTATTACTAAGTGAAAAAGGATTTTATGGTATGGCTTTTACGCTATCACTGTTCTCGGCCATTGCGGTTCAGAAGAACACAAGAGACTCGAAGTTATTGAAAGACTAGGCTCTTTCAATTTAAGTTAACAGGGAGGCTTAGTAGGCCTCCCTTCTTGGTTTTAAGCGAACTTTATAATCCGATGCCATCATCGTGAACGCCATAATTTCCTTGACTTCATCAACAGGTGTGACAAGTTCAATTTCAAAGTTTTTAAACAGCATTGCGATCACATTTTTAATTTCAAGTATGGCTAAATTTCTTCCGGGACAATAACGAGGCCCAGCTCCAAAAGGGGTGAATGCATCAGTGTTGTGAACCGGACATTTTGATTCTTTTAACCACCTTTCGGGCCTGAATGATCTCGCCTCAGTAAAATACTTATCACTAAGTGCTCCATGTCTGTATTGTGTTAAGATCATTTGTCCCTCCTTGATCTCATAACCTTCGATCTCGGTATCTCGAATAGCTTCATGCAAGATGATAGGTGCGACAGGCTTAAATCGAAGGGACTCATTTGCTACTCCTTCTATATACCTAAGTTTAGAATTAAGGGTGTAATCATTCACATGGTAACCATCGGATATAACGCTGTCCACCTCCTTTCGAATTCCATCTTGAACCTCGGGTAATGAGGCCAATTGATAGATCATCCATATGAGTGTGTGAGCCGTTGTATCTTCTCCGGCCATCAATAATGTTAGAAGATCACCTCTCACCTCTTTTGGTCCAATTGCATCTTCCGTCTCAGAGGCAACAAGAATGGCTTCTATAAGATTAGATGGGTTTTCACGTAATTCCGGATTGTTATTGATCTTTGTTTGAGCATCTTCAATAAACTTATCGACCAGTTTATTCATCTCATTCACAGCTATATCGAATTCTCGGCTTCTTTTACTTCGAATGAATCGATGCCATGGAATAGGTGCGTTTATTCTTTCAAAGATCACAGGGAAGATCTTCTCCATGTGCTCCTGGATCACTCCTTCCTTTTGCTCTAAGGTATTTATCTCATAACCGAAAGCAAGCCATACGCTCACATCAACGGTGAAACGCATTAGGTCCTGTTGAATATCAAATGGTTCACCGGATTCGGCATCTGCTTTCCATTTCTTATACAGCTTCTCTACTGTTGATACCAAGTGTGGAAAAAATTGCTTTTGATGCTTAACATCAAGCCCTTTGGTTACCAGGCTTCTATGGATCTTCCACTCCTCTCCTTCCGCGTTAAATACACCGTGAACACCTCCTTCTCGTAAAATCGAGTCCATTTTTTTTGCACGTGTAAAGCCATCTGGTCGGTCTACTGATATGGCTTGGATCATACTTGGACGTGTAACTACCATTTGATTTTTAATAGGCAGATCCAATCTGTAGACATCTCCGTATATATCAGCCCACTCCTCTATTTGCCGATGAAGATTGGGAAGGTCCAATTTGAACATTGTTCCAACAAGTGGTAAGCCCTTAGGTCCATTGAGGTCTTTGATCGCGATAGCCATGACATAAATGTATAAAAAAACACCGCCAGAATCTTCTGACGGTGCTCAATATTCTATGGCTTAAGTAATTACTTTGGCCAGTTGCTGTATCCTCCTTCAAGGTCATACACTTCTTTAAAGCCCATTTCTTTCAGCATAGATGCAGTTTTTCCTGATCTTCCTCCTGATTTGCAGTAAACTAAGACTGGTTTTTCTTTGTCTAATCCTGCCATTCTATCTTTGAAATCTGCTTCATAGAAATCAATATTAGTAGCTCCTTCAATAGCTCCTTGCGCTACTTCACCTGGGGTTCTTACATCTATGATCTGCGCTCCTTCAGCCGATAGAAGCTCTTTGAATTCGGCTGCCGATACAACTTTGTTTATTACAGCGTCCGTAGGTTCTTGATCGGCAGTTACAATTGTTCCGTCGTTGTTTGTCAATTCTTTTGAAGCTTCTCCGTTGCAAGATGTAGCCCCGAAAGAAATACCTGCAACCGCGAATGCCAAGATTAATTTATTCATTGTGTTGATTTTAATTTGACACTAAATTAAGGAATACTTTAATGAATAGGAAGTCGATGTCTGTAACGTAGGATACAAAAGAAATTCAATCTATTTTTGTGACATGCTATCTAAAGAAGCAAGAAAGGAACATAACGAGCAGTTCTGGAGCGCATTTAAAAAGGAGATGCGGTCAATTCCATCCTCAAATGGCAGAGCTATTAATTGGATAAACTACCCTTCTGACGTAAAAGATATTTATATCAGACTGGAAGCAGATAACAAAGGGGCTCGATTATGTTTCGATATTCAACCGAAAGATGATGGTGTTCGTTCTATTCTATGGGAGCAAATGGGTGAACTAAAAGCCGTGATGGAATCGATTGTTGGTCCCGTGAGTGGCTGGGAAGAATTTCACCATTATATCTCTGACAGAGCCGTTTCCCGCATATATTGGGAGAAAAAAGGGATCAATTACTATAAACCTGAAGACAAAGAAGCGTTCATTCAGTTCTTTAAAGAGAAGCTGATTCAGTTTGATGAGTTTTATCAGGAATTTAAAGAGATACTTGTTTTACTCGCTCAATAACGCATTTAAACGTATTTTTACAGGATGAATCGCATACTTATAGCTTTATTTCTTGGTGCTACTGTGAATGCAACAGCACAAACGACAATATATTCTGAAGATTTTCAAAATGGTCTTCCCATGTCTTACACGATCGTTGACAATGACATGCAGACCCCTGATGCAGCTACTGCAGATTTTGCAGATGCATGGATTGAATTGGTAGACCCTGATAATCCGATGGATACGATTGTGGGTTCTACTTCATACTTCTCACCTATTGGCAGAGCCGACCGCTGGTTGATCACTCCTCCGATTGCGCTTGGTGCCTTTGGGAATATATTAAAATGGGAAGCAAAATCTCATGACGCTTCATACTTGGACGGATACGATGTTTACATCTCAGTTACTGATACTGATCTGACAAGTTTTATCGATACGCTTGGTGCTGTGACATTTGAAAATGCAACTTGGACTTCAAGAGAGATAAATCTAAGCGAAGCTGGGTATAATAATCAAACGGTTCATATTGCCTTTGTGAATAGAACATACGACGGTTTTAAACTTTACCTTGATGACATCGAGATGGTTATAGAAGATCCTGTTGGAATTAGCGAAAATAACCTTGAGGGCATTTCGGTTTACCCGAATCCATCGACTGGCTTTCTGAATATTAGTCATGGATACGCTGCAGCTATAACGGTTCGAAGCATGACTGGAGCGAAAGTGTATT
>JBMSGX010000130.1:0-6680 GCA_049416285.1 Crocinitomicaceae bacterium
TGAAGCTCGTTCACTTTTCCTGGCAACAGCAAACCTTATGCTTTTTCGATAATACCTTAACTCAAAGCGAAGATTGCATAGATCTTTTTGATGTTGGGCTTAATAACGTAACGCAGATTGCGAGTTCACAAAGACCGAACAGACTTTGGGTCTACGATGAGGTTAATTCTGTGCTGACGCTGTTGAATACAGATGACGCTTCTGCATCTGTTCAGTTAATCAATTTATCCGGTGTATTGGAGATCGATTCATGCACGAGGATCATGGAGAGAAATAACAAACTGTTCTTACTCGATAAGAAGAATGGAGTATTTATTTTCGATCAGTTCGGGACGCTACTGGAACAAGTGACGTATAAAGATGTCGAAGCCATAGAAGTGTTTGAACAAAATCTGCTACTGCTTTCCAATGATTCGCTGATCTCCCACGACCTTAGAACCGGAGAGGAGTTCACTGTAAGAATACCAATTAGCGGTGTTTCCAGTGTTGTAGCACGAGGAGATTTCTTTTATTTCCGAAAAGGAGAAATTGTTCATAAATTCCGCTTGCAATTGTAGTTTTTCAACTTGTTTCTTTGTTCAATTATTGTAATTTAGTCAGTCCAAAAACAACGACAAATGCATATAGCTGTAGCGGGAAATATAGGTTCAGGAAAAACAACTTTAACAAAGATGCTTGCGAAGCATTTCGGATGGGATACACATTTTGAAGATGTGGAGCAAAACCCTTACCTGAACGATTTCTACGAGGATATGCAGCGTTGGTCATTCAATTTGCAGATCTATTACTTGAACAGTCGTTTTACACAAGTTCAGGAAATTCAAAAGTCTGAAGTAACAGTGATTCAGGATAGAACGATTTACGAAGATGCATTCATTTTTGCACCGAATCTTCATTCAATGGGGTTGATGACAACAAGAGATTTTGAAAACTATTTTTCATTGTTCAACTTAATGGATTCATTCGTGTCTGCACCGGACCTATTGGTTTATCTTAGAGCATCTGTTCCAACATTGGTAAACCAGATCCAGAAAAGAGGAAGAGAGTACGAAGAAAGTATCCGGTTGGATTACTTAAAGCGTTTGAATGAGCGTTATGAGGCATGGATCTCTACTTATGATAAAGGGAAGTTGTTAATCATTGATGTGGACAACAACAACTTCGCCGAAGATCAGGAAGACTTAGGATCGATCATTAATAAGATCGACGCTGAGATCAACGGACTATTTTAAAATCACCACATTATGATCGTAGTTACAGGAGCGGCAGGATTCATTGGAAGCTGCCTTGTTAGTCATTTGAATAAAGCGGGCTATACCAACATCGTTGCTGTCGATGATTTCTCCAAGCATGAGAAGGATGAAAACCTGAATGGTAAAACACTTGTTGCTAAGGTTGGCCGTGATGATTTTATGTCATGGCTTGAGGAGTACGGTGAAGAAGTTGAGTTCATCTACCACATTGGTGCGCGTACCGATACAACTGAATTTGATACCAATATCTTCGATAAACTGAATCTCAATTATTCAAAGGACATTTGGAATCTTGCGGTGAAATACAATATCCCATTGGTGTATGCGAGCTCAGCAGCTACTTACGGACTAGGTGAGCATGGATACAAAGATGACCACGGTATAGTAGATAAGCTGAAGCCTCTGAACCCTTATGGAGATTCAAAGAATGATTTCGATAAGTGGATCCTAACTCAAGATACTGAGCCGCCTTTCTGGGCAGGATTGAAATTCTTCAATGTTTACGGCCCTAATGAGTATCACAAAGGAAGGATGGCATCGGTGATCTTCCATGCATTCAATCAGATCAATAAGACGGATGGAATGAAGCTATTCCGCAGTCATAATGAGAATTATAAAGATGGCGAGCAGCTACGTGATTTCATCTATGTAAAAGATGTTGTGAATGTTTGTCTCTTCTTGATGGAAAAAGAACAGCCTTCCGGGATCTATAACCTAGGGTCTGGAAAGGCCAGAACATTCCTGGATCTCACTAAAAACACGTTCAAAGCGATGGGCAAGGAGCCGAATATTGGCTTCGTTGATACTCCGGAAGATATTCGCGATAAATATCAGTACTTCACCGAGGCAGATATGCAAAAGCTGATCAATGCGGGTTACAAAACACCATTTCATACTTTAGAAGAAGGCGTGGCTGATTATGTCTCCAATTACCTGATGGAGGGAGTTTATTATTAGGTTTCCCTTTCTGATTAATTCGACGAGGATTGAATCAAGTCCTCCTTCGTATCAATATCATTCTTTGTTTCCAGTAAAAAGTAAGATTCTTTCTTTTTCGTAAGTCTTTCCAGCGTAGTTTCAAGAACTTCATTGGTGCTCCAACGGACATTTTCGAAAAGTTCTGGAATCATCTTTTTCATCCCGAGAAGATAATAGCCGCCATCGGATGCTGGTCCAATCACGGTATCCATAAAAGATAAACTTTGAAAGCTTTTGTCGAGTAATTCTGAGCTCATATCCGGGAGGTCTGAACCAATGATGACGATTCGATCATATCCTTCGGAAAACCCATCTTGAAAAGCATTTTTCATTTTTTCACCAAGATCAACTCCAGATTGAATTCTTGATTGATCTTCCGACCAGATGTTTTCGTCAACTGAATTACTGAAATAAAAACGTACATCAGCTCTGCAGTCTTTTACCGCTTCAATGGTAGTTTTTAAAAGCTTTTTGTAAACGGCCAGAGCCTCTTCATCACCAATGTCCTTTGCAAGTCTTGTTTTAACCATACCCAATTCTGGGTTCTTCACAAAAACAATAAGTAATTCAGACATGCTAAGGCTGACAGATTAATGTGTCATAAGTGGGTGAGTATCCTGCCCAAACACCTAACGCTCCTCCTGTAATGTTATTCGGAATATTCGTTGGTGTAGCAAATGGATTCCCCGCAGTTTGTAATTGCAAGTACTTTTTCTCCATGTACTCATAAACCTGTAGATCCATTTTAGAAAACTTGATTACCACCGTATCTCCTAATGGGTATAATCCGAGATGTTCTTCCGGTGTATCCGGCTCAAAAGCAAACGGATTTTCATATGCGAATTCAAATGCTAATCCATTGAAGAATTCATCATCTGTTACAGGCGAGAAAGGCACCTCAAAGTTTTTATCCAGAGGTTCACCATCCGGTCCAATGTTGATTCTTTTCACTTGCCATTTATAGGCATCACCTTTAGCTGGCGGATCAGATAAAAATGCCCAAGAGAAGCCGTGATTAGGAGTGCTTGGTTCAGGTTTCCACCATACAGAATCTAAGTACGTCGGCTGTACAATTGTCGTAGACGATTCATAAGTGTTTCCATCCAATTCTACTGTGAGTTGGTATGTTTTACCAACCTGACCGAACATTGATGGGTCAGTTGTGAAATAAGCACAGATCTGATAGTTTGCCAGCTCGCTTGCCGGTATGCCAAACATTTCAGCTGCTATAGCTTCCATTCCCGGTGGTAGGTTGTTAGAGCAGATCTCATCAAGAATGACAGAATTTGTACCATCTGAAACAGTGATGACAGCGCCTGACACAAATCCATTTAGGAACGCGTCGATATCTGTTGGTGCGTAAATATCTTTTGTTTTTGTGATCATCACAAAAGGTGGTGCTCCCGTTTCAATTACCCCATCAATTACAAGTTCCTCTTCGTATCCCGGAATATCGATCTCTACTTCCTTCGTGCAGCTCGTGAAGATCAATAATGACAGTGCTATGTAGAAAATGTACTTCATCTTAAAATTCAAAATTCCATGTAACACTTGGGATGATCGGGAACAGTGTAACTTGTTTTACTGCAATCTCAAAGTTTCCTTCAAGGAAATCACCGTCATTATCTACATACAGGAAGAACGGATTAGCTCTGTTGTACACGTTGTATACCGAGAAAGCCCAATTGCTTCTAAATCGTTTCTTTTTCTTAACCTCTTCACCAGTTGCCGGGTCTGTCACCATCTTGTACTCTTTAGAGTAAAGTGTGGCTCCAATGTCGAGTCTGTGGTATGCTGGCATCCTAGTACTATTGCGCTGACCGTAGTTGAATAACAGGTCCTGATCTTGAACGTACCAAGATGTTGGAAGGGTTAATGTGTTTCCTGTCGCATAAATGAATGACGCACTGAAAAGCCATCTATCGTTCAGCTTATACGACCCGACAACGGAAAGATCATGTCTTCTATCATATTTAGCCGGGAAAGGATTGCCGTCGTTCAGGTCTTCAAAGATTCTATCTGTTTTACTCCATGTATATCCTACCCATCCTGTGAACTTGCCGTAGGTTTTCTTCACAAATAATTCTGCTCCGTAGCTGTATCCTCGACCAAACGTTAAGAGGTTGTCTGTGTTGTCGTTTACATTATCTCCAGGCAGTGCTCCTTCTTTATACTCGATTAGATTTCTTAGATCCTTGTAGTAAAGCTCAAGGGATGTCTCCAACATGTTTTCCAGGAAGTTTCTGAAGTATCCTACTGAAGCCTGCCAGCCTTTTTGCGGTCTCGCAATACTTGTCGTTGGGTACCAGATATCTGTCGGTAATGAAACGGCACTCAATGATGTCAAGTGAACGTATTGATAATTGTAGCTGTATCCGGCTTTGATCGAGCTCTTATCTTTTAACATCCAACGCATGGATATCCTTGGCTCTAAACCATGGTAAAACTGAATTGTTTCCCCGCTCGGATATTCAACAAGACTGTCTTGTGTGCTGATTCCGTCTCCTTTGATGTATCGCGTAAAAGGTCCAACATGCTGGAATGTAGAATAGCGAAGTCCTGCGTTGATTCTAAAGTTCTCAGTAAGATCGAACTCATCCAGGAAATAGACCGCCGACTCATGACTAAAAAGTTTCTGAGCAAGTCCAGTGTCAAACTCGATCGTATCCTGCTCGGCTGACACACTCATTGGTGTGAATGTATGGAACTTGTAATCAGCACCCCATTTAAGTTTGTGCAATGGGTTCGGGTAGTATGAGAAATCGATCTTCCCTCCGTAATCTCTGATTCCCGAATTCAAAGAGAATCGGAATTCGTCCTGTGCTGAAATAAAGCTAAATTGATAATCCGTAAATGTTCCTGTCACATTCATGAAAAGCTTATCATTGAGAATACGGTTCCAGCGAAGCGCCATGATCCCGTTACCCCAAGGCATGTCCACATCAAAGTTGTCTTCCTTGTTTGAGTAGCTAAATAAGTCTTTCCCATAGTACCCGCTGAACATGATCTTATCCTTGTCAGAGATCTTGTAGTTAGCCTTTAGGTTCATGTCATAAAAGAAGTAGCTGGAACCAGAGAACGGTGAAGTTTCCGGAATCGCGGCTTTCATGATCACATCGATGTAAGTTCTACGTCCGGAAACAATAAATGACCCTCGGTCTTTTTTGATCGGTCCTTCAACTGTCAAACGAGAAGAAATGGCACCGATACCACCCTTCAAATGATACCCCTTGTTGTTTCCTTCGTTCATATTTACCTCTAGTACAGATGACATTCTTCCACCGAAGTTCGCGGGCATCCCACCTTTGATTAGGTTAACAGATTTCACAGCGTCTGCATTGAATACAGAGAAGAAACCAAATAAGTGGGCAGCGTTGTAAACAACAGCTTCATCTAGTAATACAAGGTTCTGGTCTGGACCTCCACCACGCACATAAAATCCTTGCCCACCCTCCGCAGCAGATGATACACCTGGCAATAATTGGATCGTTTTAATGATGTCAACCTCTCCCATGAACGCAGGAAGAGTTTTGATCTGATCAATGTCTAAGTCGATCTGACCGAGTTGTGTACTGTTCGTGTTTTCGTCTGCCTTGGCGTTCACAATCACTTCCTCGAACTCCTGAACATCACCTCCCATGTCTACGTTCAACTCGAGATCTTTCGATAGATCCAGGCGATATATTTTTGTTTCCATTCCTGTTACCCGAATCTCTACGATATGAGAATCCGCAGGAACAGTGATCGAGTAAAACCCATATGAATTTGTTGCTACTCCTTTTCTGATCTCAGGGAAAAAGACTTTTGCTCCAATGATCGTCTCACCGCTTCGAGCATCTGTGATCGTTCCACTAAGTGTAGAATTCTCTTGAGCAAAAGCGCTCAGACTGAGAAAAAAGATGAAAATGCAAGTAAGTGATCTCAAGGGTGATTTATTTGGGGCAAATTTACATCAATTTCAACAGGATTAAAAACGAAAATGTGATACTCGGTATTATCTGTTTTTTAACGGATTATGAACTGTTCTTTACGTAGCCTACCCATGTTCATTCTTTGCCATTTGAGGTACCCTCGATTTCCACTATTGTTTTACCTTTGTGATCTAACGATTTGAAAGGATAAAATGAAGATTTCATACAATTGGCTGAAGCAATACGTGAATACTGATCTTTCACCGGAGAGAATGGCGGAAATTTTGACGGATACAGGTCTTGAAGTTGAAGGGTTGCATAAAATTGAAGCGGTGAAAGGTGGGCTCGAAGGGGTCTTTGTTGGTAAGGTTCTTTCATGTGAACAACATCCTGATGCTGACAAGTTGAAAGTCACGACCGTTTCAGCAGGAGGAGAAGAACTTCAGATCGTTTGTGGTGCACCAAATGTTGCAGCCGGACAGAAAGTGATTGTAGCAACTGTTGGTTGTACACTTTATCCAAATCCCGAAGAGCCTTT
>JBMSGX010000131.1:0-6615 GCA_049416285.1 Crocinitomicaceae bacterium
GAGCGAGTGGTGAAGCAAATATCTTCCCGTTTGAATCAGCTGTTGAAGCGGCCACTGGTGCTGGTGCTGGAACCGGAGCTGAAGCAACTACTGGAGTGGGAGCCGGTACAGTTTCCTTTACTGGCTCAGGAGTAATCTCCTTCTCTTCTTCCTGTGCTGGAGCCTCTGCATTTGCTAAAAGGGCTTTTACATCCTCACCTTTTTCACCAATGATTGCCAAAACAGCATTTACAGGTGCCGTTTGCCCTTTATCTACACCTATATGCAGAAGCACACCATCATAAAATGACTCAAACTCCATCGTTGCTTTGTCAGTCTCAATCTCTGCTAACAATTCTCCAGATGAAATCTCATCTCCTACCTTCTTATGCCACTCTGCTACGACCCCCTCGGTCATAGTATCACTCAATTTCGGCATGTAAACGATTTCCGCCATTGCTGTAAATCTCTTTTAGTTTTCTAGTACTCTATGATATAAGGATAACCATCCTCTTTATAAACATCTTCGTAAAGCTCTTTCGCTTCGGGGTATGGCGAATTCTCTGCAAACTCTACAGATTCTTTCACTTCATTCTTTACCCACTCCTCGATCTCCTCGATCTTTTTTGGAGTCAACCACTTATTGTCAAGGATAACCTTATGACAATGCTCAATTGGATCTTGTTCCATCCATTCGCTTACCTCCTCTTTTGTTCTATACTTTTGAGGGTCAGACATTGAATGCCCCTTGTAGCGATAAGTTCTAATATCTAATAATGTTGGCCCTTCACCTTTACGCGCTCTGTTCCCCGCTTCTTCAATAGCTTCATGAACCGCTTCTGGAGACATTCCATTTACGATCATAGATGGCATCTCGTAAGACAAACCGATCTTCGAAAGGTCCGTAACATTTGTGGTACGCTCAACTGAGGTACCCATTGCGTAGTTATTGTTCTCGATTATGAAAACAACGGGTAACTTCCAGTTCATTGCCATGTTAAATGTCTCGTGAAGAGCTCCTTGACGAACAGCTCCATCTCCCATAGAAACGTAGCATACATTACCCGTCTTGTTGTATTTTTCAGCAAATGCCACACCTGCCCCCATTGCGATCTGCGCACCAACGATACCGTGACCTCCCATGAAGTTCACCTCTTTATCGAAAAAGTGCATTGAGCCTCCTTTTCCTTTAGAACATCCAGTCGATCTTCCGTATAGCTCAGCCATAAGAACACGTGGATCCGTACCTAATGCGATCGGATGGCCATGGTCTCTATACGCCGTCATATGCTTGTCACCTTTTTCACATGCACTAGCTGTTCCGGCAACGATAGCTTCCTGACCTATGTATAAATGGCAAAATCCACCAAACTTTTGCTGGATGTACAATTGACCTGCTTTCTCCTCAAATTTTCGGATCAAAAGCATATCAGTATACCATTTGATATATGTTTCTTTTGAAAATTTCGGCTTCGATTTCGCCGCAGACTTTCTGGTAGATTTCGTCGGATTGTTTCCTTCTTTTACTGCCATTATTTGAACTTTAATTATCCGGACAAATATATAAAAACTTTACGTTGAGCAATAGTATTATGTGACCGGCTACGTTTTGTTATTGTAAAAAATACTATAATAGGTGTTTCACCCTTATCTACTCCACTCCAAATGCAAGAGGAAGCAAAGATTTAGAACTACTGAAAATCACTGCATTATCGTTCTGACTCACAAGGATCACGCGAATATTTTTCTCCTGACGACTTTCTGTTTCCATCATCACTTGTCTACAACCTCCACATGGAGAAAGCAACTGTTCATGAGGAAGTAAATCGCCTTTTGCAACAACGCACAATGTCTCCACCTCTAGATCAGGGTAATTGGCACCTGCATAAAATAATGCAACTCGTTCTGCGCATAATCCAGAGGGATATGCCACATTCTCTTGATTACTTCCATTTATTATTTGATCATTGGCTAAGCGCAATGATGCGCCAACCTTAAACTTACTATATGGCGCATAAGCCGAGTCCATAATATCGTAAGCATTCGAAACCAACTCTTGATCCTCCGCAGACAACTCTTTCCAGGATTCAAAAAACTCATACTCTACAGACAATTGTCTCTTCATCTTTACACTATTTCAAAACGAATATAAGCATAACGTACGACTGAAAACAAATAAGGTTTTGCGCATCAACTTAAACTCCGTAAATTTGCACCCGCATGAATCATAATCGTAAAGTTGCTTTTTACACATTGGGCTGCAAGCTGAATTTCTCTGAGTCTTCGACGATCGGTCGTATGATGATGGATGAAGGCTATGCGAAGGTTGAGTTTGACGACTCCCCCGACGTCTTTGTTATTAACACGTGTTCAGTTACTGAGAACGCTGACAAGAAGTGCAAGCAACTAGTGAAGAGAGCCATGAAGATCAATCCGAAAGGGTTTGTAGCGATCATTGGGTGTTATGCACAATTGAAGCCACAAGAGATCTCTGAAATACCGGGCGTTGATGTTGTTTTAGGAGCGAATGAAAAGTTCAACATCGTTGAGCATCTTGATGATCTTGAGAAAAAAGAGATTGCGCGTATCGAAAACGAGAACATCAAAGAAACCAAAGAGTTTGTCCCTGCCTATTCTTATGGTGACAGAACTCGATCTTTTTTAAAAGTCCAAGACGGATGTGATTATTTCTGCACTTTCTGCACAATCCCGCTGGCAAGAGGGAAAAGCAGAAATGCCTCGGTTGCGGATACAATAAAGAAGGCAGAGGAGATCGGAAATACTGAAATAAAAGAAGTCGTTCTAACTGGTGTTAACATCGGAGACTTTGGTCAAGGAGGTGATGAGAATTTTTATCAGCTGGTTCAGGCTTTAGACAAAGTAAACGGTGTTGAACGCTATCGCATTAGCTCAATAGAACCGAACCTTTTGAGTAACGAGATCATAGAATATTGCTTAAATAACTCTGAGAAATTCGTTCCACACTTTCATATTCCTCTTCAATCCGGAAATGATCGTTTGCTGGAGGCAATGAGAAGGAAATATGACCGAGCCTTGTTTGCAGAACGAATTAAAAAGATCAATGAGATCAACCCGATGACTTGCATTGGTGTGGATGTTATTGTCGGATTCCCAGGTGAAACAGATGAAGAATTCATGGACACTGTCAATTTCCTGAAGGACCTCGAAATTTCTTACTTGCATGTGTTCACATACTCTGAAAGAGCAAAAACCACTGCGGTCAAATTGGGCGATGCAGTTCCTATGAACATTCGCAAACAACGTAGTCGTCAATTACACATTTTGTCTGAAAAGAAAAAGCGCGCTTTTTATGAAAAGAACATTGGCGAAACCGGAATTGCCTTGCTAGAAGGAGACGACCATGACGGGTTCATGCATGGATTTACGGAGAACTACATCAAAGTAAAAGTGCCATATGATGAATCCCTGACAAACACTTTTGTTCGTGTAAAGCATCAAGATATCGATTCTGAAGGCGTAATGAATATCTCCGTGCTGGAAGAAGTACCTACAGTTTAAAGGCTACTGTCATTTCTCTTTTCCCTGGAGGACCAGGCACTTTAGTCACATCAAACCCAACTGATTTTAGATCTCGTCTGAACTGACCTTGTGCACAATACGTAGTCAGCACTCCCTTTTCGCGAAGCATTTCTGCCATTTTTTTAAGAATCACTGGTTGCCATAGCTCTCCTTGCGTGCGTGGTCCAAAAGCATCAAAAAAGATGATGTCCACGGTACCTTCTTTCACCCTGTAATCTTCAATTTTCTGTTCGACCTTTTGAAATTTAAATTGATCAGATAACTCAACTTTATCTCCCCAAGCAACTTTATGCATCTTAATAAAGACCCCCTTCTCGTCTGCCGATAAAAAATCAGTGTAATCCAAAGCTTCAAGCATCTCCATTGATACTGGATATGCCTCTACTCCAACATAATTGATCTGTACATTATTTTGTTTTGAAAATCGATAAGCGAGTATTGCGTTTAGCCCTGTTCCATACCCAAGTTCAAAGACATCAAGTATTCCTTTATCTAATTGAGCCAATCCATACTTAACAAAAACATGCTCGGCCTCCTGCAGCGCACCATGCGTACTGTGATAGCTCTCATTCAACTCAGGCATGTGAATGGTTTTTGAACCATCACCTGTTACAACGACCTCCTTTTTCATGTTACAAAAGTAAGGGCTATTAACAATTGTTTAAAACCCTTCTTCATATCTTTTAGAAATTTGGTTTCCACTTTCATAAAATCGATAGTGGGATTACGTATATTTGAGTCATGGATAATCAACAGGGGAATAAGCGGAAGACGGCAGCGAGAACTAATCGCGTGAGCAATATAAGTGGAGAATTAGGGAAAGTACCACCTCAGGCAGTAGACCTGGAAATGGCGGTATTAGGAGCAATGATGCTTGAGCGAAACGCCGTTACCGATACGATCGATATTCTCTCGAAAGAAAGTTTTTATGACCCTAAGCACCAATACATTTTTGGTGTGATCAAACAACTGTTTAGTACTTCAAAGCCTGTTGATATTCTTACCGTTACTGATCAGTTAAAAAAGAACGGTGAATTGGAAGCGGCAGGTGGAGCAGTTTATATTTCCCAGCTGACAAACAAGGTGGTCTCAACAGCAAACGTTGAATATCACGCACGTGTGATCGCTGAAAAACACATCAAACGCGAATTGATCAGAATGAGTTCTGAGGTGATGAAATCAGCATATGATGACACAAATGATGTCTTTGATGTTCTCAACCAAGCAGAAGGTGATCTTTTCGCAATTGCAGAAAACAATACCGGCCGTGCTATAGATGACATGCAAAATGTAGTTCGTGAAGCAATTGAAGAAATAGAAAAAGCTGCTCAAAACTCTGATGGTATTTCAGGAATTCCAACAGGCTTTGTACAGCTAGACAAACTGACGTCAGGATGGCAGCGTTCAGACATGATCGTTATTGCCGCTCGTCCAGCGATGGGAAAAACGGCATTTGTATTGTCCATGGCGAGAAACACGGCTGTAGATCACAACAAAGCGGTGGCAATATTCTCTTTGGAAATGTCATCTGTTCAGCTGGTTAAGCGTTTGATTGCTTCAGAAGCTAGACTTCCGGCAGAAAAATTGAGAAAAGGAGATTTAAGAGATCACGAGTTCCAGCAACTACATACAAGAATCTCAAGACTTGCAACTTCTCCAATTTATATTGACGATACCCCAGGTATCAGTATTTTCGACTTACGTGCAAAATGCCGTCGACTGAAAATGCAGCACAACATCGAAATGGTGATCATCGATTATCTCCAGCTAATGACGGCAGGTAGCTCAAAAGGCGGAGGTAACCGAGAGCAGGAAATTTCATCGATCTCACGCTCCATTAAAGAAATCGCAAAAGAACTAAACGTTCCGATCATCGCACTTTCACAGTTGAGCCGTTCCGTTGAACAAAGAGGTGGAGACAAAAGACCGGTTCTTTCAGATCTTCGTGAATCAGGAGCCATTGAGCAGGACGCTGATATCGTATCATTCATCTACCGTCCGGAGTATTACGGATTTATCCAAGATGAAGAAGGAAATTCAAATCAGGGGGTTGGAGAGATCATTATCGCAAAACACAGAAACGGTGCACTGGACTCAGTCCGCTTACGATTTGTTCCGGAATATGCGCGTTTCGAAAACATGGAATCATTCAGTGACGAGCCCTCAGTGATGCCTAGCAAGCTAAATGCAAACAGTGATTTTGATAGTGAAGGAGGAACATATACGATCCCAAGTAAAATGAATAGCCTGGAGGACGATTCATTGGATTTTGATCCTTCAAACGACGATACGCCATTTTAGGAGTGATTTTTGCTTTTGGCAAACTATGAGATCAATTCTATTTAGCATAACATTCATCGTAATCGCTTTTAGTTCGAGAGCATCGCAAATTCTTATCCCTATGGATGAGAGTCAGACGAATCATTTAAAAGCTTACGGAATTGCATATTACCTTTTAGAGAACGAGATCGTCATTGAATGGCTCTTGAATTACCGAGGTGGATCATTCCTTACCCCTCACCTATCTTCTATAGAGGAAGAGTTGATCCTAAGAGGCGTGGCTTACGAAGTTGTTGCTGACGGACAAGTTCAGAACATTAAAATGAACATCTCAAACCCGGAGGTCAATCAAGAGATTGTGCAACTGGAGAAAGCACCTAAGATCGCCGTTTATACACCTGGCGGAAAACAGCCTTGGGATGACGCTGTAACACTTGTATTGGAACATGCCGAAATACCTTATGACAAGGTTTATGATTCCGCAGTTGTAAATGGCCTTTTACCCGAATACGATTGGTTGCACTTACATCACGAAGACTTCACTGGACAATACGGTAAATTTTACGCTGCTTTCAGATCATATCCTTGGTATAAAGAACAAGTAGCGCAAACTGAAGCCCTGGCGAAATCACTAGGTTTTAGCAAAGTTTCAGACTTAAAACTTTCTGTGGCGACAAACATCAAGAATTTTGTCATCGGCGGAGGATTTCTTTTTACCATGTGCAGCGGTACAGACAGTTTTGATATAGCTCTAGCGGCCACGGACACAGATATTTGCGAATCGATGTATGACGG
>JBMSGX010000132.1:0-6488 GCA_049416285.1 Crocinitomicaceae bacterium
GTTTCAGAAGTAATATGATAAGCTACGTACGCCACTAGAAAAAGTAATGACAATGTAAGACACGCTTGAATCAATCGCTTGTGCAGGTCTACCTTCTTGTTCTTTATAGCCATCAACGCAGCTATGAGTAAAATTGCTGTCAACCCATTGATTCCCGCGTAAATCGGTGGTAAAAATGAAAGGTCAACTCCTTCTATTTTGATTCCGAACAATGCTGCAACAGCCAATGGAATCACTACAGACAACGCAATGATCCACTTTCTTAAACCACTATTTGTTCCCTTCGATTCCATATTCAATTTTTAATAATTTACGCACGTCTCTTTCCAAACTGTCCACAGCCCTTGTTTCCGTACCATGATAAATTCCTCTCACTCTTCCGGCGGTATCTACCAATGTGAAGATATCACCGTGCGCATAGCCCCCAGGCTCGTCAGCATCGTCAGTAGCAGCCACGAAAAAGTAATTCACCCCTAGCTCATGCGTTGCCGCTTCATCACCGGTCAGAAACATCCAGTTTTCACTTTTTATCCCATGCTCACTCATATATTCTCGTAAGCGTTTTGGACCATCTCTTTTAGGATCAATAGAGAAACTCAAGAACTGGACATGATCTGCCAAGTCCGCAAGATTTGCGTTCAACCTTTTCATCTGAGAGGTCATAGGTGGACAGATCGTTGGACAATGAGAAAAGAAGAAATCCGATATCCAGACCTTTCCTTTTAGGTCTTTGGATGTAACAGTAATAGAATCCTGATTAACGTATTCAAATTCTCTGATCGTATGATAAAGGGTGTCAGCCACTTCTTTGCCGTCAATGGTATCGTATATCACATCTTTGTTCCCAAGAATAGGTAAGGCCCTTTGCTCTTGTGTCTCTGCACAGGAAACAATGGCAATACTCAACAATACTAAACTAATGTGCTTTATCATACTCCTGTAAGTCGTAACTCTTCTTAAGTAATGCGACGTGCTCAAACATACGTCTGATCATACCTTCAGAGGATCCTGACAATACCATTCTAAGGTGATTTTCTCTATCCATCAATAGGATAAGTTCCTGAAATGATTCACCACCGAAATACTCATCTCCGGTCTGAAGCAATGATTCTCCATTCTTTTCAAAATTGTACATCGCACGAGCATCTCCCGTTGCAACGATCCAAATATCAGGATTGTAATCTTCAACTTCATCATTCAGCATATCAACGACGGGCGTCAAATCCTCCACCGGATTCCCTTCTCCATCGGTGACCAATGAAAGAATCTTCACCGTACCAAGCTTCTTCTTATTGGTTCTGAGATGTTGATAGATCTTTTGATTCAAATGCCAAAATGAAACCGCACATTCCTCGGGGCAAGAAGCCTGAAGTGTTGTTACCAAGACAATATTTCCTTTCATATCGTCTGCTTTCAGCACACCTCCGTCTGCCTTTTTGAACGCGTAATTCACCGCAGCTCCAAAGTCGTCAAGTTCCTTGAACTTATGCTCACACCCTCTGGAAGCAATGAATATCAACAAAAAAGCCGGTCCGAATAAAAGTAAAAACGCCAGTATTACCTTTGTCCGTCCGGCTGAAAATAATTTCGCCATTATTTTGGAAATGTTTTCTCTACAGTGGGAATGTTGAAGGCCAAGAGTCTCCAACTGAAAGTCCCTCCCACAATGCAATGAATATCAAGTAAAACATGAAGATGAAGTAAGGAACAAGGATCACTGATCTAAGTCCTTTTCTTTCATCACCCAAGTGCATAAACACCATTACAATGTATCCTGCTTTAAGCAATGTCATGATAATGAATGACCACTTTACAAATGGCCAAGCACCAGAACCCTGCTTAATGTAAGCTCCTAGCGCTACCTCTACTGCAGTAATAACAGTAAGCAATGCCGTTACAAACCAGATCTTCTTACGGATCTTAACACCTTGCTCTTCGCTGTGGTGAGCATCTAATGAATATTCAATAATATCGTCTCTTTCCATTTCTGTAAGATTTTAAGTACCCGATTAGATCAGGTAGAAGAATGTAAATACAAATACCCAAACAAGGTCGACAAAGTGCCAGTACAATCCCGTTTTCTCAACCATTTCGTAGTGTCCTCTTTTATGATAGATTCCCATCATAACACCGATACAGATGATGATGTTGATGATTACTCCTGAGAACACGTGGAATCCGTGGAACCCTGTGATGAAGAAGAAGAACTGTCCGTATTGCTGTGGACCGTACTCATTCTGCTCAAGGTTAGCTCCGTAAATGATTCTATTAGCTTCTCCAGCGTTAACTACTCCTTCGTAGATCTTTGCTGCTTCAGCGTTGTCTTCAATTCTATCTCCTACTTTATATTTCCCACCGTCAGACTTGATGATCAGCTCCATGTGATCATTCGCCTCTTTAGAAATTTTAGCTACTGAACCGTCATGCAACGTGATCATGTTGTCATGAATGTGTCCTGCCGCTGCAGCATGCTGATACTCGTGCATCAAATCTGCTTGTGTCATTCCGTGCTCACCTGCAACAATCTTGTCTCCCACTTCGTGATGCGAACCAGCAGTCACAACTGTAAAGTTTTTGATCTCACCAAAGTGACCTTTAACAATAGCTTGTGATCCGTCAGTAAGTTCAATTTTTCCAAATTCAGAACCGTGAATGAAGTGACTCCACTCCCAAGCCTGAGAACCCAAGAAGAAGAATCCACCAATAATCGTTGCGATCATCCATTTAACAACTCCTTTTTTGTCCATTCTATGACCAGCTTCAACCGCTAATACCATCGTTACTGATGATACAATAAGGATGAATGTCATCAATGCAACATAGATCAGTGGGTAACCATGCCCTAGGAAAGGAAGTGAGTTAAACGTTTCCTCCCCAATCGGCCAAGCCTCAGAAGTACTGTGTCTCGTGTAACCGTAAGCAATAAGAAGCCCTCCAAATGTCAATGCATCCGACACCAGGAAGAACCACATCATCAACTTACCGTAGCTCGTGCTAAAAGGTGACATCTTACCACCCCAAAGCGTTTTAGCATCAATTTGTTTAGTAGCGTGTCCAGCCATTCTTTGAAAAATTTTGTTACAAGTTTAATGAATAAAAAGTAAAAACAGCAATAAATACAGCCATAATGCACCTAAAAAATGCCAGAATAATGACCCCATTTTTATTCCTATGTAATTCTCCTGAGTAATTCTCCCTGTAAATGAGCGGATTACGACGCGAATAAGGTATAGCATTGTTATTGCTATATGCATTAAGTGCGCGAAAGTAATGATCCATAAGTAAGCCGATGAAGTATCCGCTGATTCTGTTGCTTTCCGAAGGTCATTTTCCGTTAAATAACCATTCATTCCTTTGTATTTCAAACGACGGTTTACATACTCTAATTCGTAATAGTTCCCCTTCTCTTTATTCGAAATTCGTTCACCTTCAGCCGTTTCGATGTATGCTGGTCGATAGATCACATGGAAATCCTCTCCCATTTTTCCCTTCACGAAAAAGTCCCCACGTTCATCTCTCACGTTGTTGGCCAAGTTTCTTAGTCTCAACTTATCTGTTCTTTTGATCTCTGAAGAATCAGCAAGGTATAGTGACCCATTTTCGATAAACATGCTTTCTCCACGATACATTAGATTGAAATCTTTCGATGGTGTCACCTTAAAGTCTGCTGAGTCATTTAAGAACTCATTAACACGTAATGTCTTATCCGTCATCGCATCCCACATGGTGTATTTCTGATCAGCGAACTGCCCCATGAATGCCTTGAAATCATCTTTTACATCCGCCGTCAATGGTTTTCCGTCAATAAAGAACTCATAACCGTCAGAAGTGATCAATTGATCTTTATACTTGGCATCGTAGTATCCAAGTCTTGTCGTTTCATCGTAGCCGTAATAACCTTCATCAACGAACAGCTCCTGGTTCACTCTTACACCCAACTCAGAAAGAGCTCCATACCCTTTGAACTGAAAATAAATAAAAGCAAGTCCCAGGATGAATGTTGCTACTACGCCAATTCTTAAACCAGTGCTGTTTCCTTTTTTGATCGAGCTAACTGCAAACTGAAATGCAACCGAGCTTATAATGATGATCACAGTGCTTATCCAAAAAGCCTGCGGAAGTTCTGTTTTTACCCAAAATGAATCTCCCATGGAGACTATATAGGCCGATGTGAGTCCTGCAAAAAACATCACAACGCTGAACATACCGATATAAACAAGGTTTTTCTTTGCCTTGTTTTGTTGTGTGATCCCGTCCGGATTTAATTCTTCGTTTTCCATATCTAAAAGTTTGGTATTGCTGTTTCAATTCTGTCGAAGACATAAACAAATTGAATAATGGGTAGGTAGAAAAATGAGGCAAACATCAGCTTTCTTGCATCTTTGTCATCACATGTCAAGAACAAGCGATATGAATACAAGAAGAAGATACCACCCAACACCGTTGCGATGATCATTGAAACCGTTCCCGTCCACCCGAGTAACCAAGGTAAAAGGCTAAATGGTATCAATGCCAGTGAATAAGCAACGATTTGAAATGCTGAATTTTTTGTCTTTCCGCTTTTTGATGGCAATAATGAAAATCCACCGGCTTTGTAATCATCAAAAGCTACCCAGGCGATCGCCCAGAAGTGTGGAAATTGCCACGTAAATTGAACAAAGAAAAGTACACCAGGTATTAATCCAAAGCTGCCGGTTTCTGCAATCGCACCAAGCATCGGTGGAATTGCTCCCGGAAATGCGCCAACGAATACTGCCCATGATGAGATACGTTTCATTGGCGTATAAATGAATACATATGAAATAAATGCTGACAGACCCAAAAGTGCAGAGATCAGATTCAGCTGATATAACAACGCTAAACCAACAACTAACGAAATAGCGACCACGATGATTCCTTCATTCACGGACATGTGTCCTTGAGGAATCGGCCTTGACTCGGTTCGTTTCATGAGTTTATCGAGGTCTCTCTCCCAGATCTGATTACTACCGTTTGATGCCGCCGTTACAAGCATACCACCAATCATAAGGTAGAACACCTCCATCCACGAGTCACCCCCAACAAATAGATATCCTGAAAGCGCAGAGAGAATAACCAGAAAGGAAAGTCTAAACTTGGTGAACTTGATATAGCTCTTTATTTTTTCAGATATGCTCATGCGCGAGGTGCGGATCAATAAATTGAGGTAAAATTAATCATTATTTAGGGGTGGGCATTGAAGAGTTCAGACTTTTTCAAAAGCATTTTTTTGCTAATTTTTTTGTTTATCGTTAAAAAGCTGTATCTTGTCGTCGATTTACAACCGTTGGTTGGAAAATCAAAGAAATTCACTAACCACTATGTTTAAAAAAAGGATGTCGACTTTTGCGACATCCTTTTTTTTATTTGAATTCGTTGTGTTTAATCTTTAGATGATCAACATGGCGTCACCGTAAGAATAGAACTTGTATTTCTCTTTTACAGCTTCCGCGTATACTTCATGCATCAACTCGTGTCCCATGAATGCCGAGATCATCATCAATAATGTTGAAAGTGGCGTGTGGAAGTTTGTGATCAAGGCGTCAGCAATGCTGAAATCATATGGTGGGAAAATGAATTTATTCGTCCAGCCATCAAATGGCTTCAAAAGACCATCTGTAGAAACTGAGCTTTCGATAGAACGCATAGATGTCGTTCCTACTGCAAACACTTTCTTCTTTCTTTGCTTCGCGTCATTCACCATATCTGCAGCTTTCTGCGTAATGATCACTTGCTCAGAATCCATTTTGTGTTTTGTCAAATCTTCCACCTCTACCGGACGGAATGTTCCTAATCCAACGTGAAGTGTAACTTCAGAAAAATCAACTCCTTTCAACTCAAGGCGCTTCATAAGCTGACGTGAGAAGTGCAATCCAGCTGTTGGTGCAGCTACTGCCCCCTCCTCTTTTGCATAGATCGTTTGGTAACGCTCTTCATCAGACTCCTCGACATCTCTTTTGATGTACTTTGGAAGTGGAGTTTCTCCTAGCTCCGTGATCTTCTTCTTGAACTCTTCGTAAGGACCGTCGAAAAGGAAACGTAATGTTCTACCTCTTGAAGTTGTATTGTCAATTACCTCCGCAACCAAAGACTCATCTTCTCCAAAGTAAAGCTTGTTACCAATTCTGATCTTTCTTGCCGGATCAACCAATACGTCCCATAGAAGACTTTCTCTGTTCAATTCGCGCAATAGGAATACCTCGATCTTAGCTCCAGTCTTTTCTTTATTCCCATACATTCTCGCAGGAAAAACTTTGGTGTTGTTCATGATCATTACATCACCTTCGTCAACATAATCAATAAGATCTTTGAACAGTTTATGCTCGATCTTACCTGTCTCACGATGCACAACCATCAAACGACATTCGTCTCTGTTTTCACTCGGGTATTTTGCAATCAGTTCTTCGGGTAGATCGAAGTTAAACTGAGAAAGTTTCATTTTGTTCATAACCAACTTTTTTGTGATTCCT
>JBMSGX010000133.1:0-6379 GCA_049416285.1 Crocinitomicaceae bacterium
AAGCTCTTACTACACTAATCAACCTAACCTACTACTACTAAGACAAATGTAATAACCAGATCTGAATCTCGAAAGTTATTTCACATTTTTTTAGAAAGTCCCATTTTTAGCATCCTAAGAGTACATACTTACCCGACGCGATTATATGAGTGCATAAAATTCTGATTTGTACATGAATAGTGCTTTTTAATGAATCGGGATGCCTATATTTGGTATTAATTATTTAATTTTAACCTAATAAGATTCCAATATTAATTCTCAAGTTGGAATTTTGCTAAAACGTTTTACATGGACTCTATACTAATCATTGACGACGAAGAAGACATCATCAACTTGTTGTCATACAACCTTGAAAAAGAGGGTTTCAAAGTATACTCTGCTATGAACGGCGTTGAGGGAATTGAGCTGGCAAAAAAAATTCATCCATCCCTAATAGTTTTGGATGTAATGATGCCTGAAATGGATGGCATAGAAGTGTGTGAGACTATCCGCGCGAACCCTACGATCGGTGACACGAAGATCTGCTTTTTAACAGCGAGAAATGAAGACTACAGTCAGATCGCCGGTCTGGATGCAGGTGCTGATGATTACGTCGCAAAACCAATCAAACCAAAAGTTCTTGTAAGTCGAATTAAAGCGATACTAAGACGAAGCTCTATCTCGGAGGAAAAGAAAGAAAGCAAAGAAACAGGACTCGTAATCGACCGTGAAAAATATACCGTTACATTGAAGGGAGAGGACATTCACCTTCCGAAGAAGGAATTTGAGCTGTTAGCATTATTAGCTTCAAAACCGGGTAAAGTATTTGAACGGGAAGTGATCTTAGAAACGGTATGGGGGACAGAGATCGTAGTGGGGGATCGCACCATTGATGTGCACGTGAGAAAGCTTCGAGAGAAGATCGGAGATGATTACATCAAGACCGTGAAAGGCGTTGGATATAAGTTCAAAAGCAAGAAGAAATAAACTTTCTATATAAAACAAAAAAGCCCGGCACTTCAAGAATCAGTGACCGGGCTTTTTTTATTATCTAATAATTATCTGATCGTATACGTTACCGATGCTGAGAATGTCATTCCCTGGTTCAGGTAATCGTAAACCTGCGGCTCTGCCTCATACGCCTCATAGTATCTTCTACGTGCATTGTTCAATAGGTTTTGAGCTCTAAAGCTAGCCTGCCATCTTGGAGCGTCTTCTCCTTTGTGGATCTTACCGAATCCTTTTGACACTTTCAAGTTCAAGCTGTGGAATGGTTGCTCGTATACATCAGGAAGGTTTCCTACACCGATCACGGCTAACTTCTTTCCTTGTACGTTGTAAGAAACATTGAACATCAAGTTCAACGAATCGTGTTTGAACGTAAGGTAGGCATTCACGATGTACGGAGACTGTCCGAACATTGGTCTGAACTGATCCACTGTTTCACCTGTTCTTGCATTTGCCTGGCGTACTGCATACTCAGAGATTACAGAATCTCCAACTGTCACGTCTACCTTTGTCATATCGATCTGAGAAACAACGTATGTGAAGTTTGCACCAGCCAATAAGCTCTTATCAGGAGAATTTACAAAACCGATCGCTTTACGCAACTCGATCTCTGCACCATAAACATTTGCTTCGCCAGCATTTACCGGTTTCAATTCGTTCGGTGCTGCTACGTTCGCAACGATCTCAATTGGATTGATGAACTTCTTGTAGAATGCACTTGCTGAGATCAACTCCGTTCTACCGAAGAAATGTTCCCAACGAAGGTCTGCATTGTGGATCAATGTCTGCTTCAGATCAATATTACCTAGGTAACGACGTCCCTGGATCGGGTCGTAGATCTGTGAAATACTGATCTCACGGAATGAGGGTCTTGCAACTGTTTGCGTATAGGCACCTCTGAAGTTAGTACTCTTATTATTTTTTAAAAGGCTGTCTTTTTCCTTTCTGATCTTGTAAACTAGGTTCAATGATGGTAGAACATTCAGTTGATCTAATACCACTTCATTTTCGTAACGCGGTGCATTCGGATCAAAATCAGCGTTGTTAGACTGTCCTGTGTATCTATTTATGTTTTTTTCAACGCGCGCTCCAGCGGTAACATTAAATGCATTCGTTACAGGAATCTCTCCCATCACATATCCTGCAGTGATGTTTTGCGTGGCATCGTAAATATTCGCTTTTTCCTGCTGACCTGTTGCATAAGTACCTTGACCAGACTCAGTCGTATATATGTTTTCTGGTTGGAAGAACCAATCCGGGTCATTCGGTACCTCATTAGACATTCCATATAAACGGAAAACATACTCACTTACATCGAATGATCTTGTTTTGTATGTATTCAGTCCACCATACTTCAAGGTCCAGTCACGTTCCTCTCCCAGTTTGAACTTATTTTCAAAGTCAACCTTCGCACTAATGTTGATCTCATTCAAGCTTCTGAAGATTCTTCTTACCTCTGCCCCTACAGACTCTTCCCATAAATAAATAGGATTTTCAGGAGTTGAGTAATCCGCAAGCTCCAATGCTGTTGAACGGATATCAGGGTCAGAAATTCGTGAAAGCGTAGGAGACAATGCCCATGTCATTTTAAACCGACCTGCTGAATCAAGGAAGTGTGTACCATTCAAATTCACGTTACTTATCGAACGCTGTGAATACTGAAGACCGTGCTTCACCAATTGTGCCTGGTTACTGTCGTAGTTAGTTTCATTTAACAACGCAGTTGTCATTGTTCCATTCTGTGTATGGAACATTACCAATGAGATCTTGTTTCTGTTGAATTTAATAGACTGTCCTAACAATGCTGTCCACATAACATCTTTTACAGAAAGTTGCCCTCTTGATGTTCTGTCTCGGAATAATTCTGTCTCATTCAAGTCCGTATCGCGAATAAATTCGTTGTACTCTACATCATCGTAGTAGTTATTATTCGTACGGTAGTTCATTACTACGTTGTAACCATACGACCATTTCTTCAGCGAGTCCTTTCTCATTGGCTTGTTGATCTGATTTCCGTAAGCGAATGCATGGTTCTGGTTCATGAAGCTAAATGCTTTCTGAGTTGACATCGTTTGACCAAATCTGCGTGTCAAATTTTCTGTTAAGTCATCTCCTTGTGAAGGGTGCGGAATCTCTGTTGAAGGGTTCACTGGCAATCCTCTTGTTCCATCATCAAAGCCCAAGAAGTCAAGCGCTCCACCTTCGTAACCAATGAAATCAGGATTGAAAGTAGCATTGACATTGTACCCCAGACCACCTTTTGCGTAAAGTGTCTTTCTACCCGGGAAATCTTTTGTTTGGATATTCACCAATCCACCTGTAAAATCAGCTGTCAAATTTGGAGTAAACGTTTTATAAACAGTGATATTATCGATCATTACAGCTGGGAAAATATCCATTTGAACAGAGTTTCTGTCCGGATCAAGACCAGGAATATCCATTCCATTTAGGATCGTCTTCGTATAACGGTCTCCCAATCCACGTATGTAGACATTCTTACCATCTTCTACTGATGCCGCCGGTACCATTTGTACGGCGTCCGCAGCATTGGTCACACCAGAATTTCGGATCTGCTCTTTCGGCATTTCATCCGAAGTTGCAGTCTCTTCCATTCTTCGTTTGTCAGAACCTTCAAGTGTTGTTGGCGGACCTGTCGTCTTAACAACAACAACCTTAATATCCTCAAATTTTTGAACTGATTTGTCTTTTCCGATTTCGATAACTACGTTCATTACGCGACCGGCTACCACTTCTACTAAAACCTCTTCATCAATATAACCTTCAGTAGGATTGGTAACGAGCAACTTATGTTCTCCAGCAGTTGTTTTGATACTAAAAGCACCATCGAAATCCGTTTTTGCTTTTCCGACACCGTCAAGCTTAACTGTCGCATTAAAAACAGGCTCACCTGTCTTCACATCTTTCACTTCACCACGAATGATCTCTTGAGAAAAGCCTAATGTGCTCATTATGAGCGTTAATGCGATTAATTTCAGTTCTAAAATTTTCATTTTCTAGTATTTACTACAAAAGCCCACCGGGATTACCCGGTGGACTTTTCAGTGATTTATTTTTTTGTGCTAAGCTTTTCAGCTTGAGCAATGCTTATTAAAGCTTGTTGTTTGCATGCATCCAAGTCCATCCCCAAGCAGTTGGACCTCCCGCAGCGGTACCTGAAGTCATCACTCCCTCAGCAGCTGTTTGATCAGCTACAGGCACAGTACACTGAGTTGGTGTTGCAGCTCCATCATCAGATGCAGTATACACTGTTACTGCAGAGAATGCAGAGCTTGTGAATGTTAGTGTAGGAGAAACATCTGTCAAGTTCGTGAAGGCATCATTCTTAGGATCTGCGCATGCATTCTGGTAGGAAGCACGGATCTTAGCAGTTCCAAGATCAACATTGTTGATTGTTCCTTGTGCTTTTGACTTGAAATCTCCTTTAGCGTCTCCACCACCGAATACATTACAAGTACCGTTAAGAAGTGTGAACATTCCGTTTGTGTATGTTGTTCCTTCAGGACCGTCGATCTCAAGTGCCTCATCAGAGTTCGCTCCATTTACAACAAGGAAGTCAGAAACCGTACCAGCGTAGTTCATATCGATATCGATACCGTCATCTCCCTGGAATCCAACTAGGATATTAGAAGCATCAACAGTTCCTCCGAAGAACTCAACTCCATCGTCAAGGTTAGCAACAACTTCTACATTGCTAATAGTAGTTCCAGATCCAACACCTCCAAGTGTCAATCCGTTGATCTCATTACCAGCACCGATCAAAGCACCTCCGTGACGGATAGAAACATAAGAAAAACATCCTGAATTATCCGCAGCATCTGTTCCTCCAAATGCTCCGAAAGTATCTGATGTTGGAATACCTTCTATTTGAGAAAGCGCATCTCCATCTGCAGCCGAGATAGGAGCGTTTCCTAAAATAATAACTCCTCCCCAGAGACCCTGGTCACCTTCTGTTAAGTTTGTTCCCGTGATCTGTCCAGGCTGAATGTTATCTAATTCTGAAGTAAAGATGATTGGTGCTGCAGCAGTTGCACATGCGTCGATCATTGCCCCTTGTGCTACGATCAATGCTGATGCTAATGTACCTGAACCTTGTTGACCTTTAATAATAGTACCTGGCTCAATTGTCAATGTTACTCCAGCCTCAACAACTACTTTTCCAGCTAGTTCATATACATTACTTGCCGTCCAAGTTGTGTTCGTAGAGATTGCTCCGGAAACAACAACTGAATTAGATGGATTACTACCTCCATTGTCATACTCGCAAGAGTTATCTTCTTTTTTTGCCTTCTCATCATAGTTGATCGCAGTTGGATCTGTACATCCTTTTCTACAAGATGCTAGTGTAAGTGACGCAGCCATCGCAAATACACCAAATTTCAAAACGTTTACTTTCATCGATTTCAATTTTAATTCGTTGATGCAAAGATGGGGTGAGCGAGTTGAATAAACGATTTAGTAAACCTTACGCTTACATCATTCTTATGTTAATTCAACATTAACTTGTTACCTGTGTTTAAATAATAACAAAGGTTTTGAGCGGTATTTAACACGGAATACTTAATGGTAGGTTAACAAAAATCAGGTACTCTTAATACAATCGTAAACATTTCTATAAGCACGCGAACAGGCTTCTCAACTAGATTTGTAATAGAGACTTAACAAACAATTTAAAGCATGGTTTCAAACGCAACGCAGCATACGATCCTTCTTGTAGACGACGAACCGGATATTCTCGACTTTTTATCTTATAATTTAAAGAAGGAAGGATACAAAGTTTATATTGCAACAGATGGTAAAGAAGGGGTTGAGTTAGTGAAGGAAATTTCCCCTTCATTAGTCCTACTAGATGTAATGATGCCAAATATTGACGGTGTGGAAACTTGCCAGATCATTCGTAATGATCTGAAGATCTCACAACCGATCATTGCATTTTTAACTTCGCGTTCTGAAGATTACTCGCAAATAGCAGGGTTCAATGCCGGAGCAGATGACTATATCACTAAACCAATTCGTCCAAGATTACTTTTAAGTAAGGTAGAATCTTTATTAAGACGATTGGAAACTCCTCAAAAAGAAGATTCCAAGAATCAATTAACGATAGACCGTGAGCGATATCATGTTGAATTGGAGGGACGTGAGCTACAGTTACCCAAGAAAGAGTTTGAATTACTTGATTTCCTGGCAAGTCGTCCTGGAAAGGTGTTCAGCAGAGACCAAATCCTTTCATCCGTTTGGGGAAATGAAACGATCGTTGGCGAACGTACTGTGGATGTACATATTCGAAAACTAAGGGAAAAGCTTGGTAATCACTATATTCGCACTGTAAAGGGTGTTGGATATACATTTAGTGATAATTGAGAAACCTTAGACC
>JBMSGX010000134.1:0-6370 GCA_049416285.1 Crocinitomicaceae bacterium
ATGCATCCTGCAATTGTTCCCGCTTTAGGCTGTGCCCCACTCATTCCTCCAAGACCTGAAGTGACGAACAGATTTCCTTTCGGTTCTTTATTGATCTTTCTGAACCCATTCAACACGGTGATCGTTGTTCCGTGGACAATTCCCTGTGGCCCAATATACATATATGAACCTGCAGTCATTTGACCATATTGTGTCACGCCGAGTGCATTGAATTTTTCCCAATCATCCGGCTTGGAATAATTCGGTATCATCATACCATTCGTTACAACAACTCTTGGTGCATCCTTGTGCGAAGGGAAGAGTCCCATTGGATGTCCAGAGTACATAACCAATGTCTGCTCATCTGTCATTTCTGCCAGATACTTCATTGTTAAACGGTACTGGATCCAGTTTTGAAAAACGGCACCATTCCCACCATACGTGATCAATTCATGCGGGTGCTGAGCAACTGCATAATCCAGGTTATTCTGGATCATCAACATAATCGCCTTCGCTTGTAGTGATTTCCCTGGGTAATCCTCAATAGAACGCGCAAACATTTTATAAGACGGACGGTACCTGTACATATATATACGTCCGTAGGTATTTAGTTCATTCAGAAAATCTTCAGCAAGCTCTCCGTGTTGTTCCTTCGGGAAATACCTTAGTGCATTTCTTAGTGCCAGCATCTTCTCATCCTCGGATAGGATCTCCTTTCTTTTCGGTGCATGATTAATATCTTTCTGCCATTCCTGCTTTGGTGGGACCGTCGCTGGAACTCCTTCTAATATTTCCTGATGAAATTCATTCATTATTAATCCGTTTAGTACTGCAAAGATAGAGTTTCATACACAATGGGAAACCTTAGACCTTAAAAGTGAAGGTGTAATTTATTTCGTGTTCTTTTTCAAGATTATACTCCCCATCCAATTGTGAGCAGAGTACGTCAATCAATTGCAAACCAAAGGATTTTTTACCTGATTCATCTTTCCAGGTACCATTGTCATGATAATTCAAGAAGATCGAATTATCGAGCATACTTAGGTCTATAGAAAGTTCAATATCTTGCTCTCTATTATCTCCATGTTTTAGAGAATTTGACACAAGTTCGTTCAGGATCAGTGCGAGAGGTACTATTTTTTGAATATCGATCGAAACCTGTCCGACATTGACCTTGTAATGCACTTTTTCTTTATCGACGGCGTAGTTTCCAATTAGACTTTGCACCAACGAATGAATATAATTATCAAGTTCAACCTTGGATAAATCTTCTTGATACAATTTTTCGTGGATCATGGCCATTGCGGAGACTCTGTCAATTGCCTCTCGGAAATGAAACTCAGTTTCAGCCGACTCGATCTCTCTCGATTGCAGCCTCAGTAAACTCGTGATAATCTGAAGATTATTTTTAACCCTGTGATGGATCTCTTTTAACATGATCTCATTGGCCTCATTTTTCTTCTTAATCAGTTCATTTTTCTCACTCAAGTTCTCATTTATAAAATGATATTCAATTTCGGCGTGCTTATGCGTATTATGAAATTTATAGACAACATAGAATAATAAAATTCCTGCAAGAATAGCATTAATCGTCATTGTGATCATCTCATTAGACGATACTTGGCCTACGTTAGTAATGTTCTTATTGACAAAAAATAAAATGAAGATTATGATACTTATGATATAAGTACCGGTTGCAATTATACCCCATGCCATTCCCAATGTAAAAAACCCGAACATTATTATTACAAAGAACCAGATCAAATCCACTAAGTGAAGAACCTCGGAAACCGCATACAACTGATAAATACTTACTATTACACCGAGAACTAAGAAACCTATGGCAGTCCTTTTGAACTTTCTTCTTTGGAATAAGTTTAAGAGAAGTAAAAAAGTTAGAATAATTGCCAAAATTGAAACAGGAGCTAACTGAGGCGTAAAGATCAATGCAACTATTGAAAAAATAATCATCGATATGAATGTGGCCGCAGTTACTACCCAAGTCAATTCGAACCTTGCTCGATCATAGATGTCTTTGTAATTAGATTCAGGTATTAATTTCATGGAATTAAGTTACTAAACTCATTCTAGAAATTGACATTCGTCATTCTTTATTTAGTCAATCCCGTCTAAATTGCAACAAAAACAAACACATGATTAAACATCCATTATACCTGGTACCATTCGATTTCACAGAAGTATCAAACAGCGCACTACGTTTAGCTTTGGATCTTTCCGAGGCAAACGACGGTGGTGTATTCCTTTTACACGTCGTGAAGAAGGATAAAGAAAAGATCAAGGCTAAGAATGAATTCACGCAAGTTTTGAGCAGTTTAACGGAAGAAGAGCGTTCGCGTACATTGACAAATGTTATTGAAGGTGATCTCTTCACTGATGTTGGTAAAGCGGGGGACATTCTTCATGCTTCATTAATTGTAATGGGAACACATGGCGCGAAAGGCTTTCAGAAACTTTTTGGGAGCCATGCTCAAAGACTGATCACAAGTGCAAGCACTCCTGTTTTAATAACGCAGGGGAAGAAGTCTGTAGATAGAATCAAAACTATTGTAATGCCATTCAATTTTACGCGTGAAAGTATCCGAATCGTAAAATTTGCAGGGTCCATTGCGAAGAAATTCAATGCTTCGATTCACCTCGTTGGATTCCATGAAAGTGATTCTGGATATGAAGAAAAAATGAAAATGAATCAGTCCGTAGCACAGAACTACTTTGAGGAAAATAATATTACACACACCATAGCCAACTTACCCGGTGGAAGCGCATATTTGAAACAGTTAATGGCATACGCAAAAGGTGTTCAAGCCGATCTGTTCGCCGCTGCATTTGTTCAAGATGGAATTTTACCTGCACCGAATACTTTCATGCAGGCCATTATTGAGAACGAAGATGATATTCCAGTTCTGACGATCAACTCTGAAGGACTGGGTGGTCAGTTCTACTATTAGAAAATATAAGGATCAAGGGGCAGCGCTGTGTTCGGCGCTGTCATAATCCTTCTTCACTGCGAACTGCTGAACTCCATTTACTGAGTAATAGATCTTTAATGCTTCGACCTGGTAACCTCGGGTAAAGTATTCCGATAAGTAAACACGCTGGTCTTCTGTATCCATTAACGCTACGGTACTATATTTTCCCGTAGACCCGCTAAAGGAGTTTCGAACCTGAAACTTGAGTTTTCCATTTACTAAAGCAACACTGTCAGCTGGGACAAATACTTTATTCAAGTGTATGATGCTATCGATATGAACTTCTCTATTTGCTGTTATCTGAAATTCATACGTTTCATTATGATCTCCTCCAAATTCTCTACGCATGCCACCTGAAAAACTGCTACTAGAAGATCGGTCAATCGACAGAGAAACCTCAGATTGCATTGATTGATTACGCTTTAGTTTTTTACGACTCTGTTCGGTTCCATTCACATAAGTGTATACCCCATTGTCACGCGTTGATTTCCAATCACCTGCGCAGTTAACGATGAGCGTTCCAGAGAACTCCTTTCGCTTATAATAACAAACGCTATCCTTAAAAATCAAGTCGCACTGACTCGCAACATAGGTATCGGTTCTTGTACAACAAACAACGGTGTCCTGGCCGAGGCTGTGTTCAGACACGAACACTGACAACAATAAAAGCAATATAAATCTCATGACTTTGAAAATACAAAAATGGCGCCACGATCGCGGCGCCATTCAATGCCTTATCTGATAATATTCACGTGACCTTGGAATTCGACTTTCTCGTCATTGAGAATATTCCGTGTTCTGATCGTCCATGGATACGTACCATCAGGAACTAACCTACCATTATAAGTCCCATCCCATGGCTCATCCATATTGTGCGATTCCCAGATCGTTTCTCCCCACCTGTTGAAGATGGTTAAAACCCAATCATAGGGATCTACTCCTTCCATGTAAACTCTCCAATTCTGATTAAATTCATCTCCGTCAGGGGTAAATGTGTTTGGAGCATAGATCAATATCTCAGGCTGCACAACTAATTCATGATACATCGTATCCGTACAACCTAACTCTGATGTTGTGATCAAGATAATATCGTACGTGTCAACAACTCCATCAGGGAATTCTACTTCAACATCCTCCTGTGTGGAAGAAGAAGGATAACCTCCTTCAAAATACCACTCATATGTGTAACCGTTGAAAGAATAATTGCTAAAGCTTACAGTAGTATTGAATGCCGTTACCGGATTTGGCGCATAACCAAAGTTAGCTACAGGTTTCGGTTGGACATACAATGCATTTTCAACTCTAATAGAATCAACACAACCTTCATATGAAGTAACCATCATGTAGATCTCATATTCGCCGTGCCAAAACTCCGGTGAAACTATTGTGTCTTGATTCAAATACTGATGTATACCATCAACCTCCCAGTACACATATTGACTCATTGTTGGGTCTGTCGTATTTACGATAGTAAAAATTGCGGGCTCACACTGAATAGGGTCCAATACCTGGTATTGAGGTTCAGGCAGCGGAGCAACGCGAATATTAGTTGTTAAAACGAGTGGCGTAGATTCACAACCATCCGTGATAGTAACAGTATAATCCTGAGTTGATGGCGGGTTAGCCGTAATAGAATGAGTTCCAACACCATTATGCGTTTCCCCGGATGACCAGTTAAACTGATAAGGTTGACCTATTCCGCCGTTAACATTTGCTGAAACAGTTGTCGGGTAACCCGGACAAATTGTATCCCATGGAGTAATTGCTCCTGACAATGGCGGTCTCACCGTAACATCGATACTTGCAGGCTGAGATGTGCATCCATTCTGATTCGTTGCGAATACCGTATACGTAGTCTGTGCTACAGGATTGACATCTTGGTAAGCTCCAGTATTAGCAGTGTGATCCCAAGTATATGAGTATGAGGTACCTCCTGTTGCCCAAGCCGACATATATGCCGTACCATTCTCACAGACCAATGTGTCATTACTAACATAAACCTGAACTGGAGCAGGATCAACAACATCCACATCTACACATTTTTGACAACCTGTTGCAGTTCTGCCACATACTGTGTATGTGCCGGCATTAAATACAACATCAAATGAATCAACCACCCAAGTGTTTCCTCCATCAAAACTGTATTCAATAGCATCCAGGCTAGTGATGTGTATTTCACCGTCGGCAAATCCCTCACATGATGGCGCTAGTGCAGCTGCCGTGATATCCAATTCGGACACATCAACAAACATCGTATCATATCTGTTTCCACAGATCGCATTGTTTTCTCTTAAGATAAATTCATACACACCTATTTGATTAACAGAAACCTGTGCGTTTAACGTAGTAAAGTTTGGAATAAAGTTTACCGTTGGCGCCGGTGAAACCGCCGAAGCGTCAAAGCTCCATACACCACTATTATTAAGCGGGTCATCCAGAATTCCATTAAGTTGAATGATATCGCCCAGGCATATTGACTGATCTGGGCCGGCATCCGGTTGATGCGGATTCTCAACAAAAATTGTAAACGTGTCTATCGCTGCTAATGCGCCATTATCAAAGATCTCTACATGGTACTCAGTAGTAGCTGGTGGTGTTACTTGAACATTTACACCTCCCGTTGTATTTGATACACCCGTCGTTACCAACCAATTAAATGTTGGGTTCGTAATCACAGGCGGGGCCGTAATTGTCACATCAGCAGTTTCTCCTAAACAGATCGTTTGATCCGGAGTATCCGGAGTACATGATACGATCGCACTGTTTGGGTTGTTGTTACCCGGAATATCGTTACCAAAGGTCAATGGAACATTTCCTGAACCTGAGCTAAAGTTCGAAAAGCAAAGCACGTACTGCTCACCCGCGACAACAGGTATTGCATATTCGAAGTTTGATTGATTCGCTCCAGCCGGAAGAGATCCTTGAGCATACATACCCGTGAAACCTCCACTTGATCCATTCCAGTTACATGCAGCTGGTGGAAGTGTATTGTTTTGAATATCGGAACACGCGCTACCTCCAGGACCATCATAATAAGGCCATAATGCCCAATCATAGAATCCTGAACTACCAGCAGAACCAATTGTAAATTCTAATACTCCAGTTGAACCAATGTTTATCACAAACCAGTTTGGATTCAGTTCTCCTGACAATAAACATCCTGAATTACCTGCTGCGCCCGGGTTCGAACTCGGATTAGAAGTAGTACTTCCTGAAGGAATGTCATCCACTACTCCAGGACCAATACTTAATGAGAAGAGTGTACCATTATCTGAACATACATATTCAGCATCCTGGCAATCCGGGGCCTGATTAGGAACTGGTTGCGCAAATGCATTTACCACGAACAGAATTGAAAAAAGTCCTAATAGATACTTCATAGCTTATTGTTCACAGTTTTCAAA
>JBMSGX010000135.1:0-6362 GCA_049416285.1 Crocinitomicaceae bacterium
ACAATTGCAGATTTGGATGGTTCTGACTCAATCTTGTCGCAACATATTTCTGAGGCCATTAAATACAGAAGTCTCGATAAGCTAATGGGAAGTTAGTCTTCAGGAAAGCAAATTTGGATGATCTCTTTTCCTGTTGATGATGCTAAGTGATTAATTTCATTCTTGATCGGGTCGATCAATAGAAATTGGTGTTTGTCAGGATTGGAGATCTCAATGTCATGTGAAGAAAATAGGATACACTTGTTTTGATTTTCGGCTAAATTCTCGAGCTTCTCCAACAGGGATCTTCGGTTTGAATAATCTAAATAGGCCAAAGGTTCGTCCAGGATAATTGTCTCGGTATCCTGCGCGAGAGCTTTGGCAATACTCACAAGCTGACGCTGACCATCACTTAGGTCCGTGACGAATGCATCTTTCAAATCAGTGATTCCTAAAAGCTCCATCGTATTTTCGATCTGAGCTTCATCTTCGTTTGAGAGGTGACCGAAAAAGCTTGTGTGAGGAGATCTACCAAGGGCAATAAAGTCCTTGACACGCATGTAGTCAACAGACGGAAAGTTTGCTGGAACAAATGCAATTTTCGACGCAATTTCCCTTGTGGTCAAACTGGTTAAAGAAGTAGAGTCTATTTCGATAGAGCCACTTATTAATGATGTTTGTCCTATGATAGATTTGAAAAGGGTGGTTTTTCCAGCTCCATTTTTCCCGATCAATATGTAAACATTTCCTGATTGAAGGTCAATTCTTCCGGCAGTCAAGAGCGCTTTAGTATAGCCTATTGATATGTTGTCTAACCGTATCATGCGAGTTTCTTAATGAGGATAACAACCACCACAGGAGCTCCGATTAGTGCTGTCAAGACATTAATTGGAATGTGAATAAAATCAGAGGATATCCGAATGATGAGGTCGCAGATCATAACGAATGATGCGCCAAATACCACGGTGCCAATAAGTAATACAGCATGATTCTGCGTCTTCAATGCAATCCTCAAAATATTTGGAACAGCTAAGCCAACAAAACTGATAGGTCCGCAAAATGCTGTAACGAGACCTGTGAAAACGGCTGTGATCGCAATTATAACAATGCGCAGCTGTTTAACATTGTACCCGACGAGTTTGGTGTGTGATTCTCCGAGAACAAGATTGTTCAATGGTTTCACGATCAATGCAGCTATAATTAACCCGATAATGAAGGTCAACAGAATAGTAGGTAACTGATCCAGTGCAACATTCTGCAAGGATCCCAAGGACCACATGGTGAAACTTTTCAGACTCTGCAGATCTGCTTTTGATTGCATTAAGGCGATAAATGCACTTGTAAAGCTACCTAACATTAGGCCAACGAGTAATAAGGAAATAGTCGATTTTATCCAGCGCGCAAAAGCCAGAATAACCAAACCGAAGAGAAATGCCCCAACTAACGCACTGAATATATTCGCGACGTCAGATTGAAAGAAAGTGAACCCGGTCATGGTAGTGAGTGCTACCAGTAGACTCGATCCTGAGTTAATTCCCAATACATATGGGCCAGCCAATGGGTTATTGAACAGGGTTTGCATTAATAGTCCAGCGATAGACAGACATGCACCAGCTATTGCTGCCATGACAACGCGCGGAAATCGAAACTCCCAAATGATTTGATAACTCGTAGATTCACTGTTATTCAGAGAGCCAAAAATATCATTCAAAGAAACGTCGAGATCTCCAATAATGAGATGCACAATTAGTAATACTGGGATCAATAATCCTCCAATTACAAGTGCGATAATATGCGATCTACTCCAGGTCATTAATCACTTTACGGTAGAAATATAGTGAATCCTCAGGACCTCCATGGAAAATGATCAGTTGGTCTTTTAGCATCTTATCGGGTTCGATTGCGCTCAATTCCCAAAACCTGTTCATTGCGTGAGAGTAACAATAAACACGGTCATTCTTAAATGGCGATAAGTACTTTGCTTTTGGATTGATATTCAACAATTCACTGTAGGAAGCATATCCAGGATGTATCCATACATCAGCTGAATCCGAGCTTAGAACAACTTCTTCGAGGTCCAATAGGAGGCTTCCTGTACCTTTTGTATTCTTGAAGAGATAGTTGCCACCCGCATCTTTTATCATTCGGGCAATATAGCTTTCACCATTTGGAGTGTTCCAAACATCCCCGTATACATTGCCTGCCAAAATGTTAGGCTTCGTTTTATGCTGAAGAGTTTTAAGTTTGTTGTAACGCATCTTTAAGCCATTCATATATTCTTTTGCAATAGCTTCTTTTCCGGATAGGAAACCATAGAGCATTATCCATTCAGCTTTACCAAGCGGATCTTTTTCTTTCCAATCGTAAATTGGAATACATTCAACTCCAAGTTTTTCTAGTTGAGACTCATTGTTGATCTCGTTACCAAAACCACTGTATAGAAGTAGGTTCGCTTTGCTGTTCACGATCTTCTCAAGTGGAATGACTTCAGTCGAGCCAATTTCTATGACCTTACCGGATTCAACTCCAGCAATAAGTGTTTTGTTTGCCAGATATGCCTTGTTCAGAACGCCTACAATATCAGCTTCCATATCAAGTTTTCTCATCATTCCAATGAAGGTAGAAGAGGTGGCGACCAAATTTTGTTTTCCAATGGCCAAGGTTTTGGCATTCTTTACGGTTTTTGAAGGAACACGCGTAAGCACATAACGTTCTTGACGTTTGCTGTCTGGATCGGTGATCGTTAGAATCGTATCACGATTATTCGTCTTAATATCGAAATACTCTGCGAATTCAATATGTGACTTTCCTTTCGTTGTATGCAATGCGGGTTGGTCCGAACATCCGAAAAGAACTAGTGCGATAAATATCAGAAGCTGTTTATACATTCCAGCGAAAATTAGTCAAAAAAAAAGCTTTCCATCATGGAAAGCTTTTTTTAAAATCTACAGTGAATTATTCACCGATAACTTCAAATTTGAATGAAGCCTGTACCTCTTTGTGAAGGTTAGCAGTTGCTTCGTAAGAACCTACCTCACGGATTGGCTCATCTTTGATCTTCAATGATTTACGATCGATCTCTAGTCCTTCAGCTTTAAGCGCTTCAGAAAGTTGGATAGTGTTGATCGAACCAAAGATCTTTCCTTTCTCTCCAGCTTTAGTAGTGATTTTCACTTCTGTAGCTTCAAGTTTCTTACCAAGCTCTTGAGCTTCAGCAAGGATCTTAGATTCTTTGTGTGCTTTTTGCTTCATTACTTCAGCGTGTGCTTTCTTAGCAGAAGCAGTCGCAAGCACTGCGTATCCTTGAGGAATCAAGAAGTTACGACCGTATCCAGGCTTTACTGTAACTATCTCATTCACGTATCCAAGGTTGTCTACGTTCTTTTTTAAGATTACTTCCATTTTTTTAAAAATTTCCTGTTATACAATCGATTATTTCAATAGATCTCCAACGTAAGGAAGAACCGCAATGTGACGTGCTCTCTTAATAGCCTTGTTCACTTTCTTCTGGTATTTAGCAGAAGTTCCAGTAATTCTACGTGGAAGGATCTTACCTTGCTCGTTTACAAGTTTCAAAAGGAAATCTGCATCCTTATAGTCTACGAACTTAATACCGCTCTTTTTGAATCGGCAGTACTTGTCTTTTCTGATCTCGATGTTGATCGGAGTCAAATAGCGAATATCGTCTTTAGCCATTTTTCTAAATTTTAATGAGTTAGTAATTAAGCTTCTGCAGTTTCAGTTTTTGCAGCGCCCATTTTAGCTCTACGCTTCTCAGCCCAAGCCAGGTGATCTTTGTCCATTTTAACAGTAAGAAAACGCATTACACGCTCGTCTCTTTTAAACGTTACTTCAAGATCTGAAACTAGGTTACCTTCTCCTTCATACTCAAGCATGAAATAGAATCCAGTAGATTTTTTCTGGATAGGATAAGCTAATTTGCGAAGTCCCCAGCTCTCAGAGTGCTTAACTTTACCACCCATCGATTTGATTTCGCTCTCGAATTTCTGTACTGCTTCCTTTGTCTGTTCTTCAGACAAAACGGGAGTTAAAATGAAAACAGTTTCGTAAGAATTCATAAAAACAAATTTTAGTTATTAATCCCACATCGCTTTGATATGGGGGTGCAAAGATAGAAAAATCTTTTCAGAGTGCAACTTTTCGTGGGGAACGAAATTAAGAGTTAAAGAATAACGATTATTGTTGTCTTTAATATTCGCTTTCTGTTGCACTTTAATGGCAGCAATTTATTAAATTCGCGGGACTACAAAGAAAAGATATTTACCCAATAAACATTCAATAATATACGTGTCTATGAGTTTGTATGAAGAATACCTAAAAGAGATAGAAGATAGAAAAGGTCAAGGACTGCATCCGAAGCCTATTGACGGTGCAGATTTGCTAAGCGAGATAATCTCTCAGATCAAGGATACAGGTAATCCACACCGAGAAGATTCTCTAAAATTCTTCATCTATAATACGCTTCCAGGAACAACAAGTGCTGCTGGTGTAAAAGCGAAATACCTTAAAGAGATAATTTTAGGACAGGAAACAGTCGAAGAGATAAGTACTGAATTTGCATTTGAGCAGTTATCTCACATGAAAGGTGGTCCTTCTATTGAAGTATTGCTAGATCTTGCGCTGGGAGATGATGCAGATATTGCTAGCCAAGCAGCAACAGTTCTAAAAACGCAGGTGTTCCTTTACGAGGCGGACACTGAGCGTCTTGAAAATGCAATGAAGGCAGGTAACGCACTTGCGAAAGATATCATTGAGAGCTACGCTAAAGCTGAGTTCTTTACGAAGTTACCTGAAGTTGAGGAAGAGATTCAGGTCGTGACATTCGTTGCAGGAGTTGGAGATATTTCAACTGACTTGCTTTCACCTGGAGCAGATGCTCACTCAAGATCTGATCGTGAGCTTCATGGACAGTCTATTTTTGAGCACAACAAGGAAATGCAGAAAGAACTTCTTGCATTGAAAGAGCAGCATCCAGATAAGCGTGTGATGCTGATTGCAGAGAAAGGAACAATGGGTGTTGGTTCATCAAGAATGTCAGGAGTGAACAACGTAGCGCTTTGGACAGGTGTTCCATCAAGTCCATATGTACCATTCATCAATATTGCACCAGTAATTGCCGGAACAAACGGTATTTCACCGATCTTCTTGACTACAGTGGGTGTAACAGGAGGAATTGGTGTTGACCTTAAGAACTGGGTAAAGCAGAAAGATGCTGATGGAAACACAGTTGTTGATGAGGATGGAGAGCCAGTATTGAAACAAGAGTACTCTGTTGATACCGGAACAGTTCTTACGATCAATACAAAAACAAAGAAACTATACAACGGAGATAAGGAACTGAAAGATATTTCTACAGCTTTAACGCCACAGAAAATGGAGTTCATCAAAGCAGGTGGTTCTTACGCTGTTGTCTTCGGGAAGAAACTTCAGACGTTTGCGGCTAAAGCGCTAGGAATTGAAGTGCCTCAGGTATATGCTCAATCAAAAGAGATCTCAGTTGAGGGACAAGGTCTGACGGCAGTTGAGAAGATCTTTAACAAAAACGCAGTAGGAAATACTCCTGGTAAAACATTACATGCAGGATCTGACGTTAGAGTAGAAGTTAACATCGTTGGATCTCAGGATACAACAGGTTTGATGACTTCACAAGAGCTCGAAATGATGGCTGCTACAGTAATCTCTCCGATTGTTGATGCTGGTTATCAATCAGGGTGTCACACGGCATCTGTTTGGGACGACAAATCAAAAGCGAATATTCCGCGTTTGATGAAATTCATGAATGACTTCGGTTTGATCACAGGACGTGATCCCAAAGGTGTTTATGCACCAATGACGGATGTAATACACAAGGTACTCAATGATATTGCGGTTGACGATTGGGATGTGATTATCGGAGGTGATTCACATACACGTATGTCTAAAGGAGTTGCATTTGGAGCGGATTCAGGAACGGTAGCATTGGCGCTTGCAACTGGTGAGGCAACTATGCCAATTCCGGAATCAGTGAAGGTGACGTTTAAAGGAAGCATGAGAAGTTTCATGGATTTCCGTGATGTTGTTCACGCAACTCAACAACAAATGTTGAAGCAGTTTGGCGGTGAGAATGTATTCCAGGGAAGGATAATAGAAGTGCACATTGGAACATTGACTTCTGATCAGGCATTTACGTTCACTGACTGGACTGCGGAAATGAAAGCGAAAGCTTCGATCTGTATTTCAGAAGATGAGACGTTGATTGAGTCATTGGAGATAGCGAGAGATCGTATTCAGATCATGATCGACAAAGGAATGGATAATGCTAAAGGTGTTCTTCAAGGATTAGTTGATAAGGCGAATGATCGAATCAATGAAATCAAAACGGG
>JBMSGX010000136.1:0-6320 GCA_049416285.1 Crocinitomicaceae bacterium
TGTCATTTGAAAGCTCGCTCATTTTCAAGTAGTGCTTCGCTTCATCAATTCCCAAATTGGAAAGTAATGATGCCGCATCTGTCTCAGCATTCCACCCTTCCAAGTCTGCAAATTCTGCTTCAAGCTCAGCTGTACGCATTCCGTCTTCATCTGAGAAATCAGGTTTTGCATATAGCGCATCCTTCTCCGTCATGATCTCATAAAGACGGGTATGCCCCATGATCACGGTATTTAACACCTCAAACTCATCGAACTCGAAGTGATCCTGCTTCAATACAGCCATTCGTTTACCTGGCTCTAGGGATACATTCCCTGTAGTAGGATCTTGATCACCCGTTAGGATCTTAAGAAATGTTGACTTACCTGCCCCATTCGCACCGATAACCCCGTAGCAGTTACCATTCACAAATTTTAGGTTTACTTCATCAAACAAGGTTCTTTTACCGAACTGTAGCGACAGATTATTTACTGTGATCATGTTTCAAAATTTTCTGCAAAGATAGTCAATTAAAGGCATTACACAGCCTCAGCACTCATGAAACACTGGTACTTCATTGAAAAAATGAAAGAAAGGCTATTTCAGCCAGCTAAGATTACGCGAATACATAAATACAAAGGCACCGCCCAACAACAACTCAGGAACTACGGTAAGGGTTGATATGTTACCCGGAGAGACGAACAAATACAACTGAGCAACAGCAATTAAACTGTAGATGATATAAAGATGAAATCCTATTTTTTTTCCATTCCACATCATGAATGCTCCAAAGAAACCAACCAAAAGAACAATTATCGAAATAACCAATGCACCGTAAAAGTTCGCATTTATCTCCTCACCCATTGAGATTGTTTGCTGTAACACCTGTACAAAGTAATCCATATCGAGCTCTTTGAGCTGCGTAATAGACTTGGTTAGTCGAACTCTCTGCTCTAGCATTTCCTCATCTGAAAAAGGCCCCGAGAAAAATTTAATTATTGAAAACAAAAAACTCAATCCTGTATAGACAAACGTAAGGATACAAACAGTTGTTAACAGGCTAGGTCTTGATGGCTTATTTTGAAATTCTTCCATTCCAGTGGTTTATGTTAGACTATATTTTACGAAATCAATACTCTTTCGGATCAATGGCTGTAAGAAGCGGTCTTCCGATACGAAAGGCACATATTTCCTATAATTTGCTCTCATTTCTTCGATCTGAGGCGAACTTTTTTCTTTTCTAAAATCCATTGCCTGCGCCGCATTAAACAACTCGATCGCCTGAATAGTGAAACAATTCTCAATGACACGGTATAGTTTCGTTGCTGCATTAGCTCCCATACTCACATGGTCTTCCTGACCGTTACTCGAATCAACCGAGTCAACAGAAGCAGGCATGCAAAGCTGTTTATTCTGACTCACAATAGATGCCGCCGTGTACTGAGGGATCATAAATCCGCTATTTAACCCTGGATTTGCGACCAAGAATGGCGGAAGCTCACGCGTTCCAGAAACCAATTTAAATACACGTCTCTCGGAGATACTCCCCATTTCAGCAACCGCTATTGCGAGAAAGTCCATTGCTAGAGCAATCGGCTGACCATGGAAGTTCCCCGCAGAAACCACGTCGTCCTCATTTACAAAAACAGTCGGGTTATCTGTTACGGCATTGATCTCTCTTTCCAGCACTGTTGCACAATAATCAATAGCATCCTTTGAGGCACCAAGTACCTGCGGTATACATCTGAAGGAATATGGGTCTTGCACATGTGCCTTTTCTCTAGTGATCATTTCACTTCCCTCAAGCACCTTTCTAAACCGTGCTGCAACTTCTACTTGTCCAACCTGGTTTCTGATTGCATTTACGTTATTCTGAAATGGATTCAACCTTCCATCGTATGCTTCTAATGAAAGCGCCGCAACCGGAATGAACTGATCAAATAACTGCAATGCCTTTGAAACACAGTAAGAACCGTATGCGCTCATGAATTGAGTTCCATTCAACAAGGCCAATCCTTCTTTAGAACGCAAGGTTAATGGCTCTAAACCACATTCTTGCAATACTTCAGCCGATGAACGAACTGAATTGTGATAGCTCACTTCTCCCTCTCCTAACAAAGGAAGTGAAAGATGTGCCAATGGTGCCAGATCTCCTGAAGCACCTAGACTCCCCTGCTGATAAATCACAGGTAGAATATCATTGTTATAGAAATATAGGAGGCGCTCAACCGTTGCAACCTGTGCACCAGAGCTTCCATGAGATAACCCAATTGCTTTTAGAAGCAACATACGTTTTACGATATGGTCAGGAACTCTTTCACCTGTTCCACATGCATGAGACTCTACCAGATTACGTTGTAACTTCTCCAGATCCTTCTCTTCGATCGCGGTGTTGCATAGTGAACCAAAACCTGTGTTTACACCATATATCAACTCTTTCCCTTCACGAACTTTTCCATCCAGATATGCACGACACTTTTGAATTTCCGTTTTAGCGGACTCAGAAAGTTTCACTTCTGCACGCGAGTCAATGATCTCATCTAACTGTGCTAAGGTGATCCAGTTATTCTCTATAATGAATTCTTTCATTCTGCTGTAAATAGTGTAATTAGTTCGTCCTGAGCATATTCTTTTTGTTCACCAGAATCCATGTTCTTCACCTGGATAACTCCACGACTCATTTCATCCTCACCTAGTAATCCGATATATCTAACCCCTCTGTCGTTGGCGTACTTCATTTGTTTCTTCATCTTCACCGATGATGGATATAACTCTGCCGCAATACCTTCACCTCTTAAACCGTGCGAAAGCTTCATGCATTTCAATTCTGCCTCTTCGCCGAAATTGATAAATAGAATATCCAGTCTTTCGTCTACTGCCTCAGGAAATAATTCAAGTTCTGTCAAAACATCATAAATGCGATCAGCTCCAAATGATATTCCAACTCCTGAAACTCCTTTCATTCCAAATATCCCTGTTAGGTCGTCATACCTTCCACCTCCACAGATACTACCCATTTTTACGCCGTTCGCTTTAACTTCGAAAATGGCACCTGTATAATAGTTTAATCCCCTTGCAAGTGTTACGTCGAATTCAATTTTTGCCTTTCGCAGCCCAAGCATTTTCACTTTATCCAACACCCAGCGCAACTCATTAATACCCTCCATTCCAATATCACTGGATGAAAGATATTGTGCCATTTGATCTAATCTGCTTTCAGTATCTCCTTCAATACTGAACAACGGTGAGATCTTTTCTATGGCCACTGCAGAAACGCCTTTATTTTTCAATTCCTCGATTACTCCATCTTCACCGATCTTGTCTAATTTGTCAATTGCGACCGTAATGGTGATCAAATTATCTTGCTCTCCACTAACCTCTGCAATGCCAGAAAGGATTTTTCTGTTATTGATCTTGATCGTGAAGTCCGGTATTCTCAACTCTGTAAGTGCTTCATCGAAGATCTGGACGAAGTCAACCTCATACAACAATGAATCGCTTCCAACCACATCCGCATCACACTGATAAAACTCCTGATATCGTCCATGCTGTGGGCGGTCAGCTCTCCAAACAGGCTGGATCTGATAACGCTTGAAAGGAAATGAAATATCATTCTGGTGTTGCACAACGAAACGTGCGAATGGAACCGTCAAATCATAGCGCAATGCCTTCTCAGCGAGAGAATTACTGAATCTTGCCAGATTCCCTTCTTCCAATGCTTTTAAGTCAGCTTTCTTAACCTTCTCACCAGAATTGAGGATCTTAAATATCAGTCGGTCACCTTCCTCACCATACTTACCTAAAAGTGTTGATGAGAGCTCAAAAGACGGAGTCTCAATCGGTGCAAATCCGTATTTCTTGTACACCTTCTTTATCGTATCAAAGATATAATTACGTTTTGCTACTTCCTGTGGTAAAAAATCTCTTGTTCCTTTTGGAATAGACGGTTTCTGTGCCATCGATCTGTGTTTTTGCGCAAAGATAGAAATTGCCCGCTACTTCGCTGTTGGAATGCTGTCTTTTCCTAACCACTTTAGCACATTGTCGTACCAAATGCGGTCGGATTCTTCTTTGGTCAATATACCCACCTCAACAGCAAAATCGATCACTCTTCCAGGGTAAGACCTCGCCACCCCTTCCATTTCACCTAGCGGATAAGGATCATCCAATCCTGCAACTATTTGATCTGCACCTACTCGTGTCTTCAAGAGCTGAAGCGTGTATGAATCATGCACTAGTGTATCGAAGAACAAATTAGGGTGGCCTAATGAACCTCTAGGATCTTCAGCATCCTCAAACAGATCAGGTCTCCCATCAAACCCTTGAAGTCTACGACCATAATTCGCTTGCCCAAGCATACATCCATGTGCAAAACATGTCCTGATATTCGGATACTTCGTAACGTAATTATTGAGCGCGTAAAAATGAAGCGCATCCGCTGTTTGTGCCATCATCCACACCAGATGAAAACGCCAGAACTTATCTTTCAGTTTGACCATCTTCTCACCATCATACGGGTGGATCTCCATAGCCAAACCGTATTTATTGGCGAGCTCGAATATTGGTTTCAAGGAATCATCGGACACAGTTTGCCACTCGCCTTCCTTATTCAAATAATGCGTTGGTAAACAAAGTAAATTCATGTCCAGCTTCTCAACGCAGCGCTCAATTTCCGCCAAAGCATCATCCATATACAATGGTTGAACTACAAATCCTGTAGTAAATTTATCCGGACGTCTTTCCTGAATACTAGCATTGAAATCATTTTGCCACTGAATCGCGGCCTTTGAATCATTTCTTTCCCATCCATTACAATACAATTGAGAAAGGTTCAGCATTACACCATGCTGAATGCCATACTTCTCCATCCATTCCAACTTCTCTTCAAAGAAAAAACTAGGATCTGTAATTGGTCGAGACCAGTCTCCCTGGCGCATGAACTTTTTGTCTTCATCTATCCAGAAGAGCTTTTTATCCTTCATGAACTGTGGAACTTCCTTTGGTTCAGGAAGTAAATGACCATGTCCGTTTATCTTCATGTAAAGTAGCGTTTGAGTGAACGCTTAAAGATACAGAAAGGAGCTTATTTAAGGAAGCTATTGACTAGGAAAACAATGAGTCGACAAACTCTTTGCGGATGAATGGTTGTAGATCTTCCATTCCTTCACCAACTCCAATGTACTTCACAGGAATCTTCATTTGATCAGAAATACCAATTACTACCCCTCCTTTTGCAGTTCCGTCAAGTTTTGTAATTGCGAGTGCATTGATATCTGTTGCTGCAGCAAACTGTTTTGCTTGCTCATACGCATTCTGCCCTGTAGATCCATCTAATACCAACAACACTTCATGTGGTGCGCCAGGAACAACCTTATCCATAACACGCTTGATCTTACCAAGCTCGTTCATTAAGTTCACCTTATTATGCAGCCTTCCGGCAGTATCGATAATGACAACATCAGCATTTTGAGCTTTTGCTGACTCCAACGTATCGAATGCTACAGATGCAGGATCGGCTCCCATGCCTTGCTGTACGATCGGAACACCAACGCGCTCCGACCAAATAATCAACTGATCAACAGCAGCTGCTCTAAACGTATCAGAAGCTCCTAACACCACTTTACTTCCCTGCTGCTTGAATTGATGTGCTAATTTCCCGATCGTTGTTGTTTTCCCAACACCGTTAACACCAACCACCATGATCACATGGGGATGACCGTTGTGTTTCGGAATTTCAAAATTTACTTCGCTCGAAGTATTATTCTCTTCAAGTAGGCTAATTATTTCCTCTTTCAATATTGTATTTAGCTCGTCCACTCCCATGAATTTATCACGAGATACACGCTCTTCGATCTTTTCAATGATCTTCAGAGTTGTCTCAACCCCAACGTCGGACGTGATCAAGATCTCCTCTAGGTTGTCAAGAACCTCATCATCAACTTTCGACTTACCTACTACTGAACGCGCAAGCTTATTGAAAAAACTTTCTTTCGTTTTTTCAAGTCCCTTGTTAAGAGTCTCTTTCTTTTCCTTCGAGAAAAAATTAAATAATGCCATATACTAAATACAAAAGCCCCTATCCAAAGACAGGAGCTTGAAATGATATTCTATGTCAAGAAGAGATTAGTTCTTGTCGAACCACTCTTTTACTTTATCGTTGTGTACGATCTCCTCTTTAAAACCGTAAGATCCAGTTTTATCAGATTTAACCATCTTGATCACTTTCGTATGCTCCTTACCTCCACCTTTCTGAAGGGATGCTACTACTTTCTTTGCCATGTCTTCTTATTATTTAATTTCCTTGTGAACCGTGTAACGCTTCAAGATCGGATTAAACTTCTTG
>JBMSGX010000137.1:0-6312 GCA_049416285.1 Crocinitomicaceae bacterium
GGCCGAAGATTCAGAGATTGGCGAATGACAACAAGATACGAATTATGTGAAATGTACGCACTGCGGGCAGCAATTGGCGGTTTTGCTAATTATAGCTATTGGTGTTCTACGGAGGTCGATTTCAGCAATGCGTGGGTACGGGATTTCACCAATGGTAACCAGAACGGCGGCAATAAGGGCTTGGTCTCCTATGTTCGCGCTGTTCGGGCTTTTTAATAATAAGCGTAGCGATTCACGAACACCATAAAAAAATATAAAATGGTGAGTAATTTATCAATTTATACATTTAACTATTTTTTATAATGGGTAATTTGCCGCATGAAAAAGCACTGCTTTTGATGCTTCGGTCAATTTTTAAAAATGGTTTTATACCATCCAAAATCCCTCCGTGTAGGAGGGATTTTTTTGTTTTATTTTCGGGAGAAATTGTAGTTGGTTAGAACGTCTGTTAAAAAGTTTAGCTACACTGCTGCCTTCGGCGGTGAACTCCTTATAGACTATGGTTATTCAGTCTTTTTTGAAACGCCAATTTTTGTAGGTGAAAACCCATGCTACTCAGGAATCATGATTATGAGCTACAGATAATGACAAAAAATCCATTTTCAAAACATTAATATTATTTGAGTTATCCTGACTCATTAAATTGCGTCTGCCTAAATGACAAAAGAATCTTTGGAAATAGCGCTCATAGCACACAATGCGAAGAAGGAAGAGCTGATAGACCTGATTATCGCTAATCTTTCTTTTTTTCTTTCCAATGGAGTTCAAATATATTCTACCAATAATACAGGTAGAAAGATCCAGGAGCTCGGAATTGAGGTTGTTCGGTATAATTCAGGACCATTGGGAGGAGATGCTCAAATCGCAAGCATGGTAGTTGGAGGTGATTGTGATATGGTAATTTTCTTGAGAGACCCCCTTGATAAACATCCACATGATCCGGATATCGCAATGCTTTTGAGACTTTGTGATGTTCATAATGTTCCAATTGCGACCAATTCATCATCGGCAAATCTTCTTTTGAATGGTTTAAGCCTACAGTTAGAATCATTGCAAAAAAAAGAGTCCCAATTAAGGGACTCTAACCAACTAAACTATCCAAACTGAACTACTTATTTGGACACTTTTTACAGAATTTTCCTTTCTTTTTGAACTTCTTGCAGCATTTTTGTTTTTTCAAACAGATCGTGTCTTCAAAGTTCTCGGTACTCATCTGTAAATACGAACACTTCTTTTTAAAAGGGCTGATCTCCATTGCTGATTACGCTTCTTTCAATCTGGCCGTTCTTAAATAATTTCCAACAAAACTTTTACCTGTTAGACCAAAGTCGGCTACGGCAAGAAACTTAAGCTCTGTATCGCCTGTATTCACTGTTTGGTGAACGCACCATCTAGGGATGTAGGCAAAACTTCCGCTCTCAACCTCGTTCGTTATGCTATCAACGATAACTTTTCCCTTACCTTCCAGAAACACGAAAACTGTCTCGTGGGCGTGCCTGTGCATTTCATTGGCCTTTCCAGGTGGAATTGTTACAACTCTCGGATCAAGAACTTCACAAGGGAAATTAATTCTGTCAACGGTAAAATCTATTTGAAGATCACTAACGTTATTTTCATAGATCCTTTCGCTGTTAAGGGTTTTTAGTGATGCTACAAAATCCAATGGGTTATCTGAGTGGGTCAGAGATTTTTCCTGATTTATCCCTTCAATAATTGAAGTTGTTCTATGCTGCATTATTTCCGCATAGAATGCGTTACATAGATAATTCAGCTCATCATCAAATTCCACATTAGCTTTGGGGTCTTCAATCCAATTTAAAAATAGCTCCACCTTATTTTGAGTGCTTGCGCTTTTCGCTGCTAATGCAATTGCAAGGTTTCCGGCAATTGAATATTCACCAAAATTTCCTTTTCGTTCGCCGTTTATAAAGCATCGGACATCGTTGATCGTTTTCTGAACAGACTCTTTTTCGGAATCTGTTAATCGACGTCCTTTAATAGCCTTGATAAATAATTTATGCATGTTGTATCAATTAGATAGCCTCTGCTAAAGCATACTGAGCATCAATTCTTTTTGCTCTCTCATACATATCATCCCAGAATGATGCGCGTAAATTTAGAGCTTTCAGCATTCCTTTTCTTAACTCTGCAGCGCTAGACCCGTCTCTTTTCGCTATTTCTTCCGCAATATTCATCAAAACGATACCGTGCTCATCATCGACTTCTGTGTGCAATGGGAAAAATACATACTCTTGTAAAGAAAGATCGGTATGGTTTTTCAACCCTTCGATAATGTATTTGTAAACATGCTTCACAATTGATTCCGTTCCCAATCCAATTGCTCCGATCGCAGCCGCATCAGTGCCGTCTTTTACAAGAGAAAGAAAAGACTCACGCCATATTTCCACCTCAGTACCATAATTGGACGTGTCTGTTACTCCAATAGCCTCCTGAAACTGTCTGAACAGTTTTGGATGACTAATTCCTTGTACCCATGACTCATCTATTCCAATCTCCTTGATCGCTTCGATATCCTCATCATGAAGATGACCGGACTCTTCTGATAAATTTTCCAACAAGTGATCTCTGTGCTCTGCACTTTCCAGTTTCGAAATTACGGCTGTCAGGTATCTTGGAAACCAGTTGCTGTATGCTCCATATTGTTGAGCAAAATCTTTAAAGATTTCTTTTGTATTACTGAATTCACCATTTTGAAGTGCCTTCAGGTAAGGATGATTGATAGCTCTGTGCTCCAAAGCTTCGGCCAACATTGACTCTGTCATATCTCAAGTTTTATAAATTCAAGTCAATTTATTAACCCGTTGAAAAGTCAAGGTTTATTTGTCTTTGAAAGTTTGTTTTTTGTTACTGAAATGCTCACAATCTTGAATTTGAGAACAATGCTTAACGATCTTTGTCTTTGAAGTTTGAGGCGAATTTTATGAATTCATCCAGGTCTTCCTTAACCGTTGCTATTCCCACTGAAACTCGTGTTGAACCACGCATGCTGTTCATATAATCCATTAAGTCATATTGATTTCCACTTTTTCTAGTGGTAAAGAATAACTTTAATTCTTCTGTATTGACACAATAATTTATTTCATCGAGCCCTGGGTTGCAGAAGCAACCGGATCGGATTGATATGGATCGTTCATTCGCAAGACTTTCGACGCGGTCGACCGCTATTTTTGTTCCATTCGGATTGAAAAATGACATGATCAGGGTTCCTCCGGTCTTGTTCCTGTCTTTTGGACCGTATATTTTAACAATGTTCTGACCTGAAGAGTGTTTAAGTTCTCGAAGCCCGTCATAGAGGTATTTCGTTAATGATGAAATACGTTCTGTAATTCGTTCTTTACCAATGTTTTCTATATTTTCCAATCCTGTTTTAATAGCTGGCAGGTCAAGATAGTTGATCGTACCGTTTTCAAACTTCTCATGATTTTGATGCAGGAAGTGTCCATCTCCCAGAATGGAAGCAGATTCAACAGTTCCACCAGCAAACCATTGTTTGGATAATAATTGAAAAGATGACTTTTTAACTAATAGACAGCCGATTCCGGTCGGGTAACCAAAGATCTTATAAAAAGATACAGAAACGAAATCCGGTTTATAGACACTGAGATCAAGATTGGATGTTGGAACGAACGCAGCTGCATCGAGCAAAACATTCCATCCCATAGCCTGAGCAGTATGAATGTGATCCAGGTTATGTTTAACACCACTAACATTGGATTGTGCGGGATAGGCAAACAGTCTCTCAGCCTTCTTTTCTGCGGATAGCTTTGTAATTAGCTCTTCTTCGGAAACCTGAAGATCTTCCACTTGCATTTTAACATAATCATATTGTCCGCCGGCTTTCTTACAGTATTCTTTAATACCGTTAACCGAATTATGGTTGTCTGCAAAGAATAGAAATTGAGAGTCTTTAAAAGGAAAACACTCTCCAACAATTTTTAGCGCTCCTGAAGCGTTTGCGGTAAATACACAATAGTAATCATCAGCATTAAAGAATTCTAAGACTTTACTTCTTGCCTCCTCAGTAAGTTTTGTGGCTAACTGAGAGGTGGGATTCGTTGAGTGAGGGTTTCCCAAAACACAATTATTCAGTAGTCTCGTATGATTTTCCAGATGAGATTTAAAATGAAGATTACCTCCGGTATAATCCAGGTATATCTGACCATTTTCATCTAGTCGGGAAAATTCTTTTTTTCTCAAATTCTCAAAGAAAATATCGTGTTCAATTGTACTGATCGAATTTGATTTTCTTGATGTTTTGAACAATGAGGAGATCATAGTTGAAATATTAGTTCAACGAAAACTAATACATCCTTTTTTTTAGCTCAATATTTTGTTTTTGAAATAATGAATTCTGTTTTTCAAAAATCTATTTCTCTAACCATTTTATTGCGTCGTAAACGTCGGCAAACATTTTTGTTGGCCGAGGAAAGCCTTTGATGTTAATTAAAACATTCCCTAAAATTCGGTGAGCAAGTGAATCACAGACGATTGCAGATTTTAAGGTGTATTGGTTAGCTTCCTCTGTTAGTCCCCACTTTCGTGCATCACGATTAGCATCAAGGCCGGTACAGGCGATAAATAATTGATTTGATCGTTTATAATCGCACAACTCACCAATAATGCGATTGATTTTTTTTGCGGTTTCAAGATCTACGATAACATCACGCTTATACTCGGAGACTACCAGATTATTTTGGGCCAAATAAAACCGAGCGAACTCTAATTCGATAATTTGAGAGGTGATTTTTAATTGAGACATGATGAAATTTAATGAATTTCGAGAATAAAAAACATTATTTTAAGGTGATTTTTCCGTTTCTTAAGAATATTAATTTATTCTTAGCGATTTTTAAAATATAGATGTTTATGAAACGTACAGCTATTGTTTTGATCGGTTTTCAAAACGACTATTTTGCGGAAGATGGAATATTAACAGGTGTTGTTGAGGATACACTTGAGTCTTTGGGCGTATTAGGAAATACAATTTCACTTTTACAACAAGTACCATCTGATGTTGAGGTAATCTCAACACCGATCGTTTTTTCAGACGACTACAGTGAGCTCTTGGAACCCATTGGTATTTTAAAGTCTATTGCTGAGTTGGGAGCATTTAAACAGAATACGAAGGGAGCGGAGGTGATACCTGAAATTGAGTCCTTAGGTGATCGAATTGTAACTATAAAAGGAAAGCACGGACTTAATGCTTTTACGGATACTGATCTTGAGAAATATTTAAGGGAAAAGGGCATTGAGAAAATTGCCTTGGCAGGATGCGTTTGTTCTATATGCATTGATTCTACGGGAAGGTCAGCTTTCGATAAAGGGTTTGATGTAATTATGTTATCCGATTGTATTACTGGTCGAACTTTGTTTGAGCAGGAATTTTATTGCAAGGAAGTGTTCCCTCTGTATGCTAAGGTAATGACCTCAAAAGAGTTTGTAAGTGAGTTTAACCAGTAAGCAAAATCTCGAGACCCAGATCCAATATAAAATGATCGAGAAACTCTCTCGATTGAATAAAGAATTATCGGAAGAGATTGAAAAAAGAAAGGTTAAAGAGGAAGAATTAGAGAGGGAACGAACCCGCTTGGAAGAGGTTGTTGCGCACAAGGAGCTTTTGCTTAAAGAGGTAAATCATCGTGTAAAAAACAATCTTCAGGTCGTAAAAAGTTTGTTGTCTGTTCAAGTTGACATGGCAAGCTCGGATGAGGCTGCGGATGCACTCGAATCTTTCTCGGGAAGGCTAGATTCGCTTGTTTCTCTTCATACACTCCTGTATACTTCTGATGCTTCCGGAGATATATCCTTAATCTCCTTTCTTCAAGAGGTCTTCGGCAGCGTTTTTGACGAAAATGTCCACCTGAATATCGATTGTAAAGAAGCCTTCATATATTTTGAGAAATTATCTTCCTTAGGGATGATCCTTCATGAAATGGCAACGAACTCTTGTAAACATGCTTGGCGATCAGAGGACACGAAAGTGGTAGATGTTGATATTAAAGTGATTGATGACGTTATGTATGTCACTTATAGAGATAATGGGACTAAGCTCAATAGTTTGGAAGAAATCCGATCAGGTTTTGGTTTGGAGCTCTTGAATATCCTTCTTAATTCAACTAATGAGCATAGAAGGGCTATAGATGAGAATGGAGGGTTGGTGTATGAATTTAGTATAAACTTGAAGTAATGGATGTCATTATTCTTGAAGATGAGCCTCTTATTGCGTACTCACTCAAAAGTGTACTTTCTAAATTTGGTGTGGATCATGTGGCCGTTCATAATGATTTAGAG
>JBMSGX010000138.1:0-6307 GCA_049416285.1 Crocinitomicaceae bacterium
GTCTCTAACGTTTCGTTAAAAGGCATTTAAGTCCTCCAAAAAGTTTGAACTCCTTCCTATGGAGGTCACAAAAAAAAGCCCTACGTACTCGTAGGGCTTTTTCTATTATAGTTTAGTTATTGTCACTGTACGTTCACACGAACGGCTACCCATCCTTTAGGTCCTTTTTCTTTTTCAAACGTAACTTTCTTCCCTTGAGCAGGGTCTCCATTTATATTGCTATGATGAACAAAGACATTTTCGTCATCCGGACATTTTATAAAACCGTATCCTTTACTATCGTCGAAGTAAATAATACTCCCCTCTAAAATAGGATCGAATTCCTCTTTTTCTCTTTTCGGAACGCCAAGCTCAATGTTTTTGGCTTTGACCTCTGTTTTCTTGGTTGGATCGGGCGGAGTATCTCTAATGACACCGTTTTCATCAACATATGCCATCATGTCCTCCAGGCTACCTGAGCTTTCGCTCTCCTTTTTAGCCTCTCGCTTCATTTCCTTTTCTTTACGCTTTTGCGCTTTTTTCTTTTCTCTTTCTTTCTTGCTGTAAGTATCCGCCATAAAAGGGTTTAATTGTTTTTAATAGAATCTTTTCTGAATGATATCCGTCACTCAGCTTTAACGATACGTTATAATTCTGTTTAGTTAATTCGAGAAATGAAAAAGGGAAGGGGACTTTGTTCCAGATCCAAAAACCAACTCTTGAATTTTTACAAAGGTAGTGGTAATTGGGGACATATTATCAACTTCCTGTCTTAAGTACTTCAAGTCCTTCAATAGTGTCATATTCCATCTCCACAACCTCAAAGCATCCACGTTGCTCGTTGTATACCTCGCAGCGGTCTATTGGATTCGCATAAACATGCAATGTCATCGAGGGAGATTGAGAGGTGTTCTCCAGTGTGTGATATCCCATACGATCATGCATGTAAGTGATTTTCCCTTGTTCCAAGACAGTTTCGTTGGTTAACTCGAACCCATAGGATGTTTGCTTGAATCGCTGTTCTGAAACAGAGCCGGAAACCTGGTATACCCAGCAGTTCTGACTGTCATGACCGTGAATCGGTGTTTTTGCGCCTGCATCCCAGCAAAGAAGAATAAACTCAAAGCTATCCCTTCTAGCGATACAGTTTCTCGTGTATCCGCCTTTTTCCCACGTTGCAAATTCCTTAAAATCAGAAATTGGAATGTCTATACTTTTTAAAACTTTTACCTGTTCGGAAGGTTCTGCATTATCGAAAGCTTCAATAAGTTCTTGTATGGTATTGATAGGAGACATGTCGCTTTATTTCTGTAGAAAGTAAATAGTAATAACTTTACTGTCTATCGTTTGAATTTCTTCAAAAATAGGTAAAAAAATCCGTTTAATTGGGGTTTTTGGTTTAGAAAAGGATACTTTTATGATGATTTTGAGACAATTATAAAACACTATATAAAATACTTCGTATGCGAAATACTTTGGAATTATTTGATCGAATAACCAATGAATTACTTCAAGATGAAAAAGTACATCCGGTAGCGGAATTTGTTCCGTCGAATGAACTTTATGAGCGCCTTGATCTAAGTCTTGGGCGTAAAGGTATTTCTGATCCAGAATTTGAGGGTGTATTGAAAGATCTTGTGATGAAAACACCGCGAACGGCTACCAATGGTTTCTTTAATCAGCTGTTTGGAGGTAGAAATGATAAAGCTGTGCTGGGAGATCTGTTAGCGGTTATCCTGAACAACAGTATGTATACTTACAAGGCTGCAGGTCCGCAGATTGGTGTGGAAAAGACGATTCTGAGAGAGGTGTGTAACATCATAGGTTGGGGTCATATGGCTGACGGAACATTTGCTCCGGGTGGATCGATGACGAATTTCATGTCTATGGTTATGGCGCGTGATGCATATGATAAAGATATTCGCCAAAATGGTGCGAACAAGAGAATGACCGTATATACATCGAAAGAATCTCACTACAGTATTCCTAAAAATGCGGCTTTCTCAGGGATAGGGAGAGACCACGTGCGTTATGTGCCATCCGATAAGGAGGGGAAGATGAATTCTGCTGAGTTAGAGAGAATGATTCGAGAGGACATTGCGAAAGGATTGGCTCCTATCATGGTTAATTTGACGGCAGGAACAACTGTCCTGGGTGCTTTTGATCCAATTCGATCAGTGAAAAAAGTATGTGAGGAGTACGGGTTGTGGTTGCATGTGGATGGTGCCTACTGTGGCTCGGTGATCTTTAGTGATAAGTATAAACATCTTGTTGATGGATTGGAGCTAGTAGATTCATTTAGTTTTAATGCGCACAAGATGATCGGTACACCGCTGTCTTGCTCGATAATAGTAGCCAAGAATAAGCAGCATTTATACGACTCTTTCTCCAATGATGCGAGCTATTTGTATCAAACGGATCATGACGAATTCAACCTTGGGAAGACATCTCTGCAATGTGGCAGAAGAAATGATGCGCTAAAATTCTGGACGCTTTGGAAAAGTGTAGGTACGGAAGGTCTTGAAGAGATCGTTGATCATCAGTTTTATTTAGCAGATGTAGCACGTGACTATATAAGGTCAAACAGTAATTACAAATTGTATAGCTACGATGAGTCAATATCAATCTGCTTCAATTATAAGGGTATTCCAGCAAGGGATATTTGTACGATGCTTTATGAGCACTCTGAACTTTTGGTGGGATACGGATCTTTCGAAGAAGACGAGTTTATTCGACTTGTGACGATCAATGCTCAAAACAGTAAGGAGGATATTTTGAACTTTTTTAAAATGATGGAAGCGTTTGTAGAAGAGAACAGTAAAATATTTACGGAGAGATCTAACCCGGAGTAAGCTGTTTTGGATATTACAAAATTCATAGTCCTTGGACTTTACGTCGCGATACTTTTTCTTATTGGAATTGTAGCTTCTCGACGTGTTAAAAGTATGAGTGACTTCTACGTAGGAGGAAAGAAACTGGGTTATTGGGCTGTTGCATTTTCGGCAAGAGCCACTGGTGAGTCAGGATGGTTATTGATCGGGCTTACTGGAATGGGTGCCTTGTCAGGTTTATCTGCGTATTGGGTTGTTGTCGGAGAGGTGTTGGGAGTTGCTATCTCTTGGTGGTTAATGGCGAAACGGTTTAAACGAAAGTCAGATCAATACGGAGCGATCACAGTGCCAGATTACCTTGAAAGCCATTTCCAAAGCAAAACAAAAACGCTAAGAATTCTAGCGGCATCGATCTTGTCGATTTTCGTTGTTATCTATGTGAGCTCTCAGATCGATGTAACGGGTAAGGCATTCGAATCTATGATGGGGCTGGACTACTTTACTGGTGCCATCATTGGTTTCTTTATTGTACTATCCTATATTTTTATTGGAGGCTTTGTCGCGGCTGTATGGTCTGATCTTTTTCAGGGGATATTAATGTTTTTAGGCTTGGTTTTACTGCCTGTCGTTGTTTATTTCTCTATGGATGGAACAACGGGCATTTTGGAAGGCTTGAATACAATTGATCCGGCTCTGACAAACGTTTGGGGGACAAGTGATGATCCTTGGATGAATGTGGCGGCCATGCTTGGATTTGCGCTAATTGGACTTGGTTTCTTAGGGTCCCCTCAGGTTTATGTTCGTTTCATGTCGATCAAAGACGAAAAGGAGATCGATAAAGGGAAATGGGTAGCGATCATATTCACTTTAGTCACGGATGCGGCGGCAGTGACTATTGGTATTTTGGGAAGAGTCTTTTTTACGAGTTCCGGACAGAACCCTGAGGCGGTTCTCGGTGGCAGTGCAGAGAATGTTCTGGCGATGCTTACCGAGCAATTCTTACCGTATGTTTTAGTTGCGATCTACGTCGCTATAGTCTTATCTGCGATCATGTCTACAATTGATTCATTGTTGGTGATTGCTTCAAGCGCGATCACACGAGATTTCTATCAGAAGATATTTCGCCCGGATCTGAAAGATGAAGACCTAACAAAGATCTCAAGATGGGTAACGCTTATTATGTCATTACTGGCTCTTGCGATTGCAATGATTATAGCTGTTGTTTCGCCCGATCGAACAGTTTTTTGGATGGTGATCTTTGGATGGTCGGGAATCGCGGCTACGTTTTGCCCGGTCATTATACTTTCGCTTTTCTGGAAAGGGCTTTCTGAAAAAGGTGCTATCGCCGCTATGATTGCGGGATTCTTGTGTGTTCCATTCTTTAAGTTTGTTGTTATCCCGATGGATGGAATAGGGGAGTACTTCGAAAAATTGGATGTTCTGGGGCCATCATTCCTAATAGCAATGATCGCTGCCTGGGTATTCTCAAAGCTCTATCCTGGACCTATTTCCGAATAATATTTTCTCCTGGTGTTATGACAGGTGATGCATCCACGTCCTCCACTTCCATGAAACTGATCAAGAGTGCAAGCGAAGATTGAAGCTCGTTCAGATCTTTATCGGACAATGACTTTAGCTTTTTAGTAAGCTTCTCATGTAAAAGGTCCGGTATAGAGGTCACTGTTTTTTCACCTATCGCTGTCAAGTAGATATAAGTTGATCTTTTGTCTGAAGTATTCGGCAATTTGGCAAGGTATCCCTTTCTTTCTAGCCTTGAAATGATTCCGCTTATTGTACTAGGGTTCAGATTTAGATGCGTACCTATTTCTTTTGCCGTCGCTCTATAGTCTCCTTTGCTGCTCAGAAAATTTAGACACAGGTATTGTGGGATGCTAATTCCATGTTCTTTTTCAATACGCTTACTTTCTAAATTGATCGAGCGTATGATCTTGCGAATATTTATGAGTACGTCTGAGTATTCCATGCCTGTTGCTATAGACGAACTTAATGAATTCCAACAAACCCCGCAATAATTAAAATCAACTTTGGCCGTAAAGAAATTGTTCAGCGATTAAATACTGGACACTAATTAGGGCAGATCTCGAATTCGTTAAGTTATTTTTCAAGCATCTTGTATGCCTCTTCAATATAAACACTAATGTCCTTTGTGTAAACGCCGATTCCTTCGTCAGGCGATTTTTCATGTCCTAATCGAACGATGATGACATTGTCTTCCGGTTGAACGATAACATATTGGCCTAAATGACCGCGCATCATAAAAAAGTCTTTTTCTGATTGATTGTGTAACCACCAACCGTAGCCATATTGAGGACTTTCTTTAAATCTTGGTTTTAGCGATAAGGCTACAAAAGAGGAATCAATGAGTTGATTTCCATTCCATTTTCCGTGGTCCTTGAATAGTTTGCCATAGCGTGCAAAGTCTTTTGCACTGCTGGCTATGCAGCAATATGCCTTTACCAGGTCTTGTTCCTTACTGTCGAGCTGCCAAAGTGTGGCATTTTCTGTTCCCAGCGGCTTCCAAAAAGACTCTTCAAAATAGTTATAGAGTTTTTTACCGGTGGCCTTTTCAATTACCATGGCAAGCATCTGAGTGTCCCCGCTAGCGTATTTAAATGCCTTACCAGGTTCAGTTTCCATTTTCAAACCATTCATCACTTTGGCAAGATCATCGTCAAAATAAGCTCTGGTTGTAATTGAAAGAGGAGAGTAGTATGCCTCATCCCAATTTGTTCCTGAAGCCATGCTGCTGAGGTCTCCAATCGTCATTTTGGAAGCCTTATCATTGCAGAACTCCGGTAAGAAATCACATACAGGTTGGTTGAGGTCTTTGATATATCCATCTTGAATAGCTTTGAACATTAATCCGGACACGTAGCTTTTGGCCATGGAAAAGGAGTTTGATTTTGAATTCGCGTCAAATCCATCATGATATTCTTCAAACCACACGCTGTCGTCCTTAATAATGACGAACGCAACAGTTCCCCATTCTTCGTGAGCTTCACTGAGAGTTTTAGTGGGTGCCGCTGAATTGTAGTCCGAATGATTTGGCCAAGGTTGTGGATTATCACTGGCTGCTATTGTTTGATTGTCAAAGTGTTTATAGTCCGTCAGGAAGGCAGTTGTGTGCCCGTTCATGTATGTTGTTCGAACGGCTTTTAGTAGGTAATCTGTGTCTGTTATATACAATGTGAGGACCGTTAACCCTAAGAAGACAGCTAGAAAAAGAAGTAGTTTTTTGAGGAATTTCATGTGTTAGTTTTTCGAATCTTATTGGATCTAAGCTAGACAGATCCATTGAATGCACTCTTCCTAAGTTAATAATTTGGATAGAGTATTCACTCTTATATTGGTAAAAATAGAACAATCTGTTCTCATGTTATTTTTGAAAAAAAAAGCCCTGACAAACGTCAGGGCTCTAATAAAACCGGGTCCTTACCTAAAACATTTACAAAAGCTAGCGTAACCAAACATGTTAC
>JBMSGX010000139.1:0-6257 GCA_049416285.1 Crocinitomicaceae bacterium
AAAGGCAGGAAGTAATACATCCCTTGCTAGTCCGTAATGCTCGCATTTAGAAACAATCTCATCAATAGACTCAATGGCTTCAGGCAGATCAAGGAATAACTCCTTCATTTCATCCTCAGACTTGAAATAATACTGATTATTCTCAAGTCCATATCGGAATCCTCGCCCTCTTCCAATTGGTGTAGAAACAAGCTCATTATCTTTTACACAAAGAAGCACATCATGCGCCTCCGCATCATCTTTTTCAATGTAGAATGTATTATTCGTCGCTACAAGTTTAACATCGTGCTTACGAGCCAGTTTAACTAAAGTCTCATTCACTCGATCTTCGTTCTCCTGACCGTGACGCATAACCTCTACGTAGAGATCATCACCAAACTGATCTTTCCACCAAACTAGTGCCTCTTCTGCCTGATTTTCACCAACGTTCAGTATTAGGTTTGGCACTTCACCATAAAGGTTACCTGTAAGAACGATAAGCTCATCTTTATACTGCTCAACAAGTTTTTTATCGATACGAGGTACGTAATACATACCATCTGTATAGGCCAGCGAAGCTAGTTTGATCAAGTTTTCATACCCTCGCTTATTCTTTGCAAGCAATACTACTTGATAACCATTATCCTTCTGGGATTTATCTAAATGATCTCTACACACATTGAATTCACACCCAATAATCGGCACGATCTCATTTTCTTCGAACGTTTCACCATTCTCTTCAGCTTCTGCCCTTTTTGCTTTGACACTGGCGTTATGATCAGCAACTGCTTTTTCAAAGTGAAATGCCGCCATCATATTTCCGGTATCAGTAAGCGCTACAGCTTTCATATTAAAGCTCGCTGCCTTATCAACCAATGCCTTAACCTGTATAGTGGACTGAAGAATTGAGAATTGGGTATGGTTGTGTAAGTGGCAATAGTTTGCCTTTTCAAGACGCTTTTTATTTTCTTCAAGATCAGCGTCATCAAATCTACCAGCAACTTCTTCTTTCGGAGCAAGTTTAGCACTCTCTTCCTTAAGATTTAAGTGCTTAAGACCAAGCATCCCGATCGGACGCGGATTGAACTCCTTGAAGTCCTCAATGTACTTATCTTCCTGTTGCAGTTCAGCAGGAGCAAATACGCCTCTTCTTACTAGCTCAAGGAAACAGCGTGTTGTAGCTTCAACATCGGCAGTCGCGTTGTGCGCTTCATTGAAAGCCTCACCAAATAAGTGACTGTGTAACTCCGTAAGGGTCGGAAGCTTGAACCGTCCGCCACGACCTCCGGGCAGCTTACAAAGGTTTGCAGTTGTTTCCGTACATGTATCGAGAACCGGCATTTCAACCATCGGAGTTTCAACACCATATCTATAGAATTCACAACCTGTTACATTGATATCGAAACCGACATTTTGCCCAACTACGAACTTCGCTTTAGTCAAAGCTTCATTAAACTCCGCCAATACCTGCTCAATAGGTTCTCCAAATTGATCTGCTAATGCGGTCGAGATACCGTGAATTTGCTCAGAGTCGAAAGGAATATCGAATCCATCCGGCTTCACAAGGTAATCCTTGTGCTCAATTAGCCTACCCATGTCATCGTGCAACTGCCATGCGATCTGAACGATGCGTGGCCAGTTATCCGTATCCGTCATTGGAGCGTTCCAATCACGCGGTAAACCAGTAGTTTCCGTATCAAATATGATGTACATAAGCCTTCGGGATATCGAATGCGAAAGTTACGAAATCTATTCTCTGAAAATTATAAAATCTGAAGGGAGATATTAACAATAAACGAACAGCGTTTATTTCTCGTTTGGCATCACATTTACTTTCATGCGAAGCTTGTGAATACCATTTTTCGTGTTTGTGTGCACGAGTATTGTTCTATCCTGGAAATAGTATTTTCCTTTGGTGTCGAATGTCAGTTCAAGTTCTGCTTTATCTCCTGGATTGATCGGGTGATCTGGATAAGTGAGTTTCGTGCACGAACATGCAACCTCATATTTGGAAATGATCAATGGAGCATCACCTGTATTCTCCACGATAAATGTATGTCGAAGGATCTCACCCTCATGCGTCTTCGGGAACTTAATTACAGCCTTATCAATATCAAATTCCGCCTCCTGGGCGAACCCAGGGGCGGAACTCAATGCTATAATTATGATCGCGAAAAATAGCCTCATTTTAGTTATTTGCTGGCGCTCCCGAATTGTTTACAGGTGCTGATCCAGTTGGTTTTGGTAGAACGTTACCTTTAATTCTAAGAACTTTAGTTGGCTCGTTCACCGCGTTAGAAGTGATTGTTACACTTTTGTTGATCGCTCCAGTACGCTTAGTATCATACTTTACAGTAATTGTAGCTGTCTGTCCTGGGTTGATCGGCTCTTTCGGCCATGATGGAACAGTACACCCACAAGACCCTTTTGCGTTTGAAATGATCAATGGCTGACTTCCTGTGTTCTTAAAGTCGAACGAGCAAGTTCCGTCCGCTCCGTTTTTGATCGTTCCGTAATCGTGAACTTCTTTTTCGAACTCGATTTTTGCTCCGTCTTTAGTAACTTCCTGAGCAACTACTGAATTTGTTGCAACCGTAGCAACAAAAACCATCAATAATGAGAATAATACCTTTTTCATATTGTAATAAATTAATTTGGTTTCGTTTTACATTATCAAATATAGTGCAACAATCTACTGCACTCAAATTTTTAACACATCGTTAACAAGAATAATTATTGAATTAGTCAAGCAAGGACTTATCGATATTTTGCAGGCGCAACTCGTATTCTTCACGCACCTCTGGGGAAAGTTCTTTCTCTTTCAGCATTAACTCAACATATTGCTTCACCTTATCAGCGTTCCTTGGAGTAATGAAAATATCATAATTAACGATCTGACTTTCGATAACCATTTGTCGATTGACATAATTCGGATACTGATTTAGGATCATTTCAGCATATGTCGAAGCCGTTCTGTACTCCCCCATCCCTGAGTACAACATATGAACTTTGTCTAAGTAACCCGGGGCCAACGTATCCTTCGGATAGCTTCTGTAATAATTCAGTAAACTGTCGATCAGCTGAAGCTTTGTCCGTTTTAAATTTTCGACATCTGCAGCAGAATTCATTGGTAGGCCTAAAGCCACTTTCTCTAACTCCTTTATATTTTCTACGGAAGTTTTTTGAACTTCTGTCCACTCAGAAGTAACCTCAGACGATGCGTCACCACAAGACGTTAGCGTAATTGCAGCTATAAAAAACAATGTTAATCTCATCTTCTACCTTTTTTTACCGCTGGGAATTTCATCTTATAAGAAACATCAATATCACCTTTTGAAATATTCTGAAGCTTCTTGGTTAACAATCTCTTCTTCAATGGTGATAAATGATCTGTAAACAAAATACCGTCAATATGATCGTATTCGTGCTGAATGATTCTTGCCGAGTAACCTTCATATGTTTCTTCCTTGAAGTTCCAGTTCTCATCGTAATAAGAGATCGTGACTTTTTCTTGTCTAAAAACCTCTTCACGTATCTTAGGGATCGATAGACATCCTTCATGAAACCCCCATTCTTCACCGTTTTCTTCCTCTATAATAGGATTTATAAATACTTTCTTAAAGTTCTCCATTCCTTCTGCTCTTGGATCCTCTTCATCCTCTTCATCCTCAGCAAAAGGACTTCCGTCCACAATAAATAATCTAATTGACATTCCGATCTGAGGGGCTGCCAGTCCTACACCTGATGCTGCATACATCGTTTCAAACATATCCTCAATCAACTTATCCAATTCCGGATAGTCTTTGTCAATCTCCTGCGCCTCTTTCTTTAGTACGGGATCACCGTATGCTACAATGGGTAAAATCATTCCTTAAAATTTCAATGCAAAGTTAATAAAGGTTCTCCTAATCAGGAACACACGACCTTTCTTATCTAATAAAGACTGTGAGTTATTTACTGTCCAGAAACGATTGTAGAATTATCGTCGCACTCACTTTGTCGATCAGCCCTTTGTCCTTTTTTTGTTTTTTTGAAGCTCCTCCTGCGTGAATAACATTGGACGCCATACTCGAAGTAAATCGCTCATCCTCCAGATGAACTTTGACCGAAGGATGATTCTTTTCAATAATTTCCTTTAGGACCCTCACGTTCTGAGTAATATGAGTGTCTTCATCATTTAAGCGTTTGGGTAATCCGATCACGATATCTGTTAGATTTTCCTTAAACACGAGCATTTCGATCTCTTGATTTAACGTCTTACTGTCAACAGTCTTCAGCCCAAAAGCAAATATCTGACTCTCATCCGATATAGCAAGTCCGGTTCTTTTAAGCCCAAAATCTATCGCAAGTACTTTACCCATAGTGCAAAGTTGAGAATAATATTATTGTTAAGCACAATGATTACATTTGCCACAAACCAAATCAACAAAAATGAGATCAATAATTGAAGCAGCCTGGGAAGACAGAAGCTTACTCAATAATGAAGAAACACTCAAAGCGATCAATACAGTCATTGAAGAGATCGATAAAGGATTACTGCGAGTAGCAGAGCCCAATGATGATGGAACATGGACGGTAAACGAGTGGGTAAAGAAAGCAGTAGTGCTATACTTCCCTATTCGCAAAATGGAAACGATCGAAGTTGGTCCATTCGAGTTTCACGATAAAATGGCGCTAAAGAGTAATTATAAAGAACTGGGAGTTCGCGTTGTACCTCATGCCATTGCTCGCTATGGAGCGTATATAAGTAAAGGTGTAATCATGATGCCTTCTTATGTGAACATTGGAGCTTATGTTGATGAAGGAACAATGGTCGACACTTGGGCGACAGTTGGTTCATGCGCGCAAATTGGAAAGAACGTCCATTTGAGCGGTGGTGTTGGAATTGGAGGTGTATTAGAGCCGCTTCAAGCTGCCCCTGTCATTATTGAGGATAATGCGTTTATTGGTTCAAGGTGTATCGTTGTTGAGGGTGTACGCGTTGGAAAAGAAGCAGTACTTGGAGCAAATGTTGTATTGACAAAATCCACAAAGATAATTGATGTTACTGGTGAAGAGCCTTTAGAGATCAGAGGTTATGTTCCGGAAAGAAGCGTTGTGATCCCGGGATCCTATGAAAAAGAATTTCCAGCTGGAAAATACAACGTACCATGTGCTCTGATCATAGGTAAGCGCAAAGCTTCAACTGACTTAAAGACATCTTTAAATGATGCATTGAGAGAGCATAATGTAGCTGTGTAATCTCACATCAAGAAATAAAAAAGGGGAGCGAATGCTCCCCTTTTTGCATATAGTATGACGAATTAAAATTTCGCTGTAATCCCTCCGTTGATCAAACCTCCTTGTCCTAGACCAAGCGCAAGGTTCATTCCGATATTTTCTGTAAAGAAATATCTCATTCCTGCTCCAATTCTGAATGCTACCGGAATCAATCCTTTGATCTCATCTCCTTGGAAATCAGGATCAGTTGATTCATAGAACCAAGTACGTTGTCTGTACCCTGCTCCTAACATCGCGTATGCATCAAGCTTATCATTTTCAACGAAGTGATAGTTGAATGTCACCATTCCACCAATCTTCTTAGTTCCTACCTTGTCCTCATAAGTAACAGGCCCTGACATATTCACAGTATCTCTGTTGTATGTAACTGTTGCACTCGTGTAAGCGATGTCTAATCCTAGACCAAACTTATCACTAAGCATATACTCCAAACGACCTCCAATAGGACCAATTCCTCCAAGTTTCAGATTCTGATTACCTGATTCGTTGTAGGCATTTCTTAATGTTGTTTTATACAGGTCTGGAAAACCATAATAAGCATCAATCAAAACATTCCCTTGCATAACTGCCTGAGCCGAAGCTGACATTTGAATAAGGAACATTGCAGCAAATAACAATAATGTCTTTTTCATAATTTAAATTTTAGTGTTTGCGGTGATTTTTCAATTATCATGCCAAACTAGTAAAATGTTTTAGTTCACCAATAAAACTTCATAATTATATCATGAAAAAGGGGCAGTGAATCACTGCCCCTTTTACGTTTCTTAATCTTTATTATTGCACCAACTGCTTCGTTGAAGGCTTGAACTTCGTAAGCACAATACCTTCTACAGCTGCTTCGTATTCTTCCATTGTAGGAGTTCTTCCAAGAATGGTAGACAATACCACAACCGGAGTTGATGAAAGTAGTGACTCCCCTTTCTTGTCTGAAGAATCTTTTACAACTCTACCCTGGAACAAACGTGTTGAAGTAGCCATTACAGTATCTCCTGGATCAG
>JBMSGX010000140.1:0-6155 GCA_049416285.1 Crocinitomicaceae bacterium
CTACGCTTTTAAATTCCTCTGAACCTTCTCAAACACCCAGGCAGGGCCAATCAGTAAGAATTGCAGATCTTTAAGGAAGGATGGTTTTTTTCCCTCAACATGATGCCCGTAAAACTGTCCGATCCAAGCGAGTGCGAAAACAATTATGGATGTCCATAACAGCGGTAACTGCTCAGCCAGCAAATAGTTCCCTACAATACACAATAAAGAGAACAACAGCATTCTCACAAATACCTGAAAAGAAAGACGCAAATAAAATATCATCGGTAAAATGAGCGCAACAAGTGCCCAGTTGTTCAACATCAGATCCTCTCTGCCTGTAAGTTCTGTCAGGAGTCCATTTGGGATACTCATGAAGAGACCTACAATACTGAAATATATCAAAGGCACACAGATAAAATGAATCTTCTGGTTTAAAACATTTTGGTGGCTTTCTGCATACTCCGCGTACCAATTATCAATGGATTTCATAGAAAAGGTTTTACTTAAAGGTATAGATTTTTCATAACTTAAGGGACTCAAAAAAATCAACATGAAACTCCGTTCTTGCCTAATTGCGATCATAGCATTGATCACACTCCCCCATTATCAGTATGCTCAAGTGAATCCTGAAAACATTGAGATCGTGCGAGATGAATTTGGTGTACCTCATATTTACGGTAAAACAGATAAAGAAGCCGCTTACGGTTTGGCATGGGCTCATTCGGAAGACAACTTTAAAACGATACAGGAAACCTTTCTCCCTGCTGTTGGGATGCTTGGTTTGCATTCGGGTAAAGACGGTGCGACCTTAGATTACGTTGTTCAATTGCTGAAGTGCAGGGAGGCCGCGGAAAATGAATATGATAACTTATCTAAAGAAGTAATTGCTGTCGTTGAGGGATATGTAGAAGGTATTAACGCTTATGCGGCAGCACACCCCGAAGAAGTCTTGGTGAAAAGATCATTCCCCATGACTGTTATGGATTATCTCACAGGGTATAATCTTGTGATTCATTTTTTCTCTGACACGGGTCAAACATTACAAGCGTTATTCGGAAATAATATTGAGCCGCTGAAAGAGCTTGGCGATGAAAGCAAAAAAGAGAAAGCTATTGGTTCAAATGCCTTTGCTATTAGGAAGCAGAAAACCACAGATGGAAAAACGTATTTGAATGTAAACACACATCAACCTTTGGAGGGGCCTTTCTCCTGGTACGAGGCACACATAAACAGTGAAGAAGGATGGAATATGCTTGGATCGCTTTTCCCTGGTGCTCCATTTCCGATGATAGGTTCTAATGAAAATCTCGGATGGACACATACATTCAATTACCCGGACCTGGTGGATATATACCAATTGGAAATGCATCCAAAAAAGAAAAACACCTACAAGCTGGATGGTGAATGGACAGATCTCGAAGTATATAAAGCAAAGATAAAACTGAAAGTACTGGGGATAAAGGTAGGCGTTAAAAAGAAAGCCTACTGGAGTGCTCATGGGCCTGTCATCAAGAACGAAAGCGGTTATTTCGCCTTCCGTTCGAATGCGCTTGAGAATATCAGTTCGATCGATCAATGGTACCAAATGAATAAATCCAATAACTGGAAAGAATTTAAGGAGGCATTAGAAATTGAAGGACTCCCCCGTTTCAACGTAATGTATGCAGACCGTGAAGACAATATTTATTATTTGAGTAGCGGAAAAATTCCGCAAAGAAAGGATGGCTTCGATTGGGAAAATGTACTTCCCGGCAATCGTTCGGACATTATCACGCAGGGTTATATCCCCATTGATGAATTACCTCAGATCTTCAATCCCAAAAACGGATACCTGTTCAACACGAATAACACACCTTTTAATGCCGCGCACCCTGAAGACAATTTAAATGAAGCTGACTTCGACAAGAATATTGGTTTCATGGAGAGAGAAAACAATCGTAGCATGCGCTTTGTCGAGCTTATTTCTCAATACCCCAAGCTGAGCTATGAAGACTTTAAACGCATTAAATATGACACACAATATCCGGACTCATTGATAGGGTTATTTCAATTAAACGATGTTTTTGCTTTAAACCCTTCAGATCATCCAGCGCTTGAAGAGCTTATTACCCTTATACAAGAATGGGATAGAAAGGCTACGGTAGATAACATCGGAGCAGCTCAATGGAGCATCTACTATAAAGCACTCATTAAAAAGGCCAATGAATACTCACTGTATGGAGCAGATAAGTTAGAAGACAGCGTAGTACTCGAAGTTCTCAACATTACGCACGACCACCTAATAGAACATTTCGGTAAGCTAGATATTACTCTGGGTGAGCAGCAACTGCATGTTAGAGGTGAAAAAGAAGTTCCGGTTCCGGGTCTGGTTGATATGATCGCTGCGATGAGCACTGAACCGTATAAAGACGGTACAGTTAAGGCCGTATCGGGTGAGTCCTACATCATGTTAGCAAGGTACAGTGAGAATGGAGTCGAACTTGAAACAATTCTGCCTTATGGTGAATCTTGTGATCCTGAATCTGAATACTTTACAGACCAAATGGAATGTTACGCTGATCACGTTCTTAAGCCGATGACTCTTAATAAAGGTGAAATTTATGAAAATGCGACCAGAATTTACAATCCTACAACAGAGTAATTAACCTCCAAAGAACTGTAAACAATCTTTTAAAAAATCACTTTTTCAAAAAGTATTATTCCTACATTGTATCCTTAATTAAAACCCTATGAAACAAACTCTACTACTCCTTGGATTAAGTCTATCGACTTTTGCCTATTCTCAATGCAGCCCGACAGATTGTTCTGCATTGCTCCCGGCTTACGGGGGTATTTGCGACAGTGTATTAGATACTGCCATTGTTAACCAAGCTTATTCAGATTTTGAATCTTTTGTGATCACTGATAATTGCTTTGATGCAGGGTTGATCGATCCGGGAAGTGCTGGTACGAATATCAAAATAACGAATGTAGATAACTTCACATTTACTGGTATGCCTGCCGGAATTACAGCGCAGACAAACCAAACAAGCTACTCCCCTCCTGCAAGTTCTTACACAACCGGATGTGCTTCATACGATGGTATACCAACTGAAATAGGTGTATTTAATAATTCTATTGATTTTTTGGCAGATGTTGTATTGTGCGGATTTTTGCCGATCGCCCAAAATGACAATCCGGCTAATTATATTTTATGGCTGGTAGTTCTGCCGGACCCAACTTTTACAGGCTTATCTTCAACGTATTGTGAAAATGATGGCGCTGTAACTTTAACTGTTACAGGTACTCCGGGAGGAGTTTTTTCTGGACCCGGGGTTACAGGAAATACATTTGACCCTGCTGCCGCAGGACCAGGAACTCACACGATACAATATTTAGTCAGCGCTCAGGAAGGTGCTGCAGTTGCGCCCGCGACAGACAGCATGGAGGTTATTGTCACTGTAAATTCAAACGCCACATGGTACGAAGACCTGGATGGAGATAATTTCGGTAACTCTTCAGTATCACAAGTATCCTGTGATCAGCCTGCTGGATATGTGCTTGTTGATGGTGATTGTGATGATGCTGATGTCAGCATTTATCCAGGAGCACCCGATATTTGTGATAATATTGACAATGATTGTGACGGCTCTGTTGATGAAGATGCCACTTTCGTTGACTACTATCCTGACTTAGACGGAGATGGATATGGCGATGAATCAGCAACACCGGTAAATGCATGTCAAGCACCGCAAGACTATGTAACTGATAATACTGACTGTGACGATACAAATGGCCAAATCTTTCCAGGCGCATTGGAAATTCCAGGAAATGGGATTGATGAAGACTGTGACGGAACGGACAATGTGATAGATCAGGATAATGACGGATTCGATAATACTGTAGATTGCAATGATAATGACAATACTGTCTATCCTGGAGCTCCAGAACTTTGCGACGGATTAGATAATGACTGTAATGGTCTAACCGATGACGGATTAACTTTTACAAATTACTATACTGATAATGATAATGATGGATTCGGAACAGGGACAGCTCTTTCTTTATGTTCTAATCCAGGCGCAGGTTACGCTACTATAGCTGGAGACTGCAACGATAATGATGATACTATTTTCCCTGGTGCAACTGAATTATGTGATGGGCTGGACAATGATTGTAATGGTCAGACTGATGACGGATTAACCTTTACTAATTATTACGTAGATAGTGACAATGATGGGTATGGTACGGGAGCGGCAGTTTCGTTCTGTTCAAACCCTGGAGCTGGATATTCTACTGCTGATGGTGATTGCAATGACAATGACAATACAATTAACCCAGGCGCCACCGAAATTTGTGATGGAATAGATAACAATTGCAACGGACAAACAGATGAAGGGCTCACAACTAATTACTATATCGATAATGATGGTGACGGTGTAGGTGTCGGGAACCCTATTCCGTTCTGCTCGAACCCTGGAGCTGGTTATGCCACTGTAGATGGAGACTGCAACGATAACGATGGCACGATTTATCCTGGAGCACCAGAAATCTGTGATGCATTGGACAACAACTGTGACGGAGTTACGGATGAAGGATTAACTTATACTGATTACTGGTTAGATAACGACGGAGATGGTTTTGGAGCAGGACCTGTTGTTAGCAGCTGTATTAGCCCAGGAGCGAATTACGTGACTCAGGATGGAGATTGTGACAACAACGACGACACCATATATCCTGGTGCAGTTGATATCGCAGACAACCAGATCGATGAGAACTGTGATGGTGTTGACGGATATTTACTCATCCAAGACACAGAATTACATAACGTCACAATTCATCCGAATCCAGCCTCAAACATGGTGACTATTTTAGGAGAGAATATTGAAAAAGTTATGTTAATCGACCTTACTGGAAGTATTGTTCTTGAAACTAAAAACGTTCAAATCGATATTAATGCATTACACAAAGGAGTATACATTGTGCGCGTATATAGTAAGTCAGATTATATAAACTTGAGATTACTCAAGCAATAACAGAGGATAATTCCAAAAAGAAGGCTTCTCTCATGGGAAGCCTTTTTAGTTACTAAAATGGAATTTAAGTAATTGACAATTCTTTGTGAATCTTTAGTAGCTACGTTAATTATTGGTTAAACTCAATTTGTCGTATATTTGATCAATCTAAAATTATGAACATATGAAAAAACTACTACTTTCTTTTGCTGTTGCAGCTTTAGCGGCAGTTAACGTGAACGCACAGTGTACACCAGGTGCGGCTTATCCATCAGCTACTTGGGCTGATTCTATCTACGGAGTTTGGCCAGACACTATTCAAAATATGCCTGGAGGTACAGTTGGTGTTGCGTACAACACAGACTTAAACTTTAAGGCTCCTTCAGATGCATCTCTTGTTGACCCGTCAGTCTCTGGTACGATCAACGATTTTACGGTTGATGCTGTGAACGGATTACCTCCGGGACTTAACTACGCATGTAACAATGCTGGATGTTCGTACCCTGGTGATGAGCTAGGATGTGCAAACGTTTCAGGTACGCCTACAACAGCAGGTACCTATCCAATTACAATCGATATCACAGCAAACGTAGATATAGGATTTGGAATTGTAATTCCTGTTACAGAGTCTTTCTCAGGATACAGAATTGAAATAGGTACTACTGGAACAGTTTCTTTGACAAAAGATAAATTCTCAGTTTACCCGAACCCGGCAAACAGCGAAGTAACGATCAACGGATTGGAGAACCTAAACGTTTCTTCTTTAGAGATCGTGAACATGGCTGGAGCAACGGTAAAAGCTTACGATAACGTAAACACACCGTCATTCAACATGAACATTGCTGAGCTTGAGAACGGAATGTACTTCATCAAGATCAACCATGAGATTACAGAGCTTGTGAAATTCATTAAAAAGTAATCGATTTCACATTTAATTCGTGAAAAGGGGCTTCGGCCCCTTTTTTTATTCCCTGATACTCAGCACGTCAAAAAATCTTTTGTTTTTTTTTCATTGGGGATTGTCTATAATTGAAGTTTGTATTATATTTGCCCACGCTTTAAGCGAAAAGCGCGTAACAATTTCCAGAAGCTAACTGTTGTTAGCACCGTAAGGTTGGAAAATTGGTCTGGTAGTTCAGTTGGTTAGAATACATGCCTGTCACGCATGGGGTCGCGGGT
>JBMSGX010000141.1:0-6146 GCA_049416285.1 Crocinitomicaceae bacterium
GCGCACAATATAGAACACGAATATTACAGCAAACTGGCGGAACAGGCATCTGGTGTTCGAAGGCGATTTTTCCGAAGTGAAGCGAAAAAATTAAAGGCCTACGAACCCATACTTAAACATGCAGATCATATCCTTGCGATCAAGCCGTCCGACGCCGAACACCTGAAACAATACTGTGCATCAACGGAAGTGCTTCCAGCCTCATTACCAGATATAGGGAGGCCTCCGTTCGAAACGACTAAGCCATTTTTCCTTTTTCACGGAAATCTATCTGTAGCAGAAAATGAGACAGGTGCAATCTGGTTAATTGAGAATGTTTTCGGTCAAGTGGAGTGGTGTGACAAGCTACTTGTCGCTGGTAAAAATCCAACGCAACGTCTGCAGGATATTTGCAGGCAATACGGGGTAATGCTCACAGCCAACCCTGGTGAGGAAGAGATGAACACACTTATCTGGCTCGCAAGGGTTCACGTAATTTATTCAGAACAGGATACTGGAGTTAAACTTAAACTCATCAACGCACTCCGCAGCAATGGTCACGTAATCGTCAATCCAAACATTGTGAAAGGAACAGATTTTGCTGATCTCTGCACAATTGCTTTTGATGCAAAAGACTATATTGAATACTGCAAATCGTTTATCTCTATTGAGGTAAGTCCAGTCGAGCTGCACCCTCGCCACACATTTATAGAGGAAAATCTTGACACCTCAGCGAATTGCAAACGCTATTTACTGCCATTGATTAAATGATGAAAAAACTGTTCTATACAACATTAATTGGACTGTTCTCTTTTACCGGTAATTGTCAACTCTTTGGAGAGTGGCACTCGTCGTTCATTGTAATGGGTATGAGTACGCGACTGTCTATGAATATCGCTGAGGATTCTATTATTCAGCTATCCAGTCCTGATGAAGAGTTCCCTTCCGCCAAAATGAATCGCATCGAGATCAATGATGACAGCATTAAGTTTCAGTGGACTGCTCTCAACTTGAAGTTTGCTGGAAAGTATCATAGGAAAAAGGATGAAATCACAGGAGAAATGCATCAGGCAGGCATTTCATGGGAAACTCTCTTTACAAGAGAGCTGCGTGAAAAACTTACCGTAAACAGGCCACAGGAAGTTAGTGACAGTGTGACCTATTTTACCGAAGACGTGGAGGTCCAAAATGGAGAGATCATACTCGGAGCAACCGTTTCTCTACCTGAAGGGTATGATGCATCAACACCTATTGTCATTCTGGCAAGTGGTAGCGGCCCTCAAAACAGAGACTGTGAGTTAATGGGACATAAACCCTTCAAGGTTATTGCGGATCATCTGGCCAGAAACGGTGTTGGATGTCTAAGATTCGACGATCGCGGTATGGGGTCAAGTGGAGGAGAATTCAGTAAAGCAACTTTATCAGATTTTGCATCTGACATTAATGCCTGTTTTGACTTTTTGAAGAAAAACGGATATGCTAAAAACCCTGTTGGAGTTGCGGGGCACTCTGAAGGCGGCATGCATGCGTTAATTGCTGCTTCGAAAAACAAAGAACTAGCATTTGTCATTGAATTAGCTTCGGTGGGAACCAATGGAAAAGACATTCTTGTAGAGCAACAATATCTGATCCCTCTTCAGGCCGGTAAAACTGAAGGATATGCTGAGTTCAACCGCAGAGCATTCAACGATGCAAGTGAAATTATCTCCACTGTAGACGAAGGTTCTGCCGGAGACAGCTTATCAAATCATTTGGCCAGAATCTACGAAGATGCTCCAGATGACTACAAAGCCGAGACAAACAAGTTCATTTTCATTATGAACATCAATAACCTATTAAATAATGACTGGGGAAGAGAGTTTTTACAATTCCAGGCAGATACGTATTTACGGCAATTAAAGGTTCCAATGATGACAGTAAATGGAGAGAAAGACATTCAGGTACCCGGGAAGTCAAATTACGATGCTTTCCGTAACTTCAAATACACCTCAAAAGCAAAGAAGCAAAACAAATATATTCTTGCAGATGGACTTAATCACCTGATGCAGCAGTGCACCACTTGCACAATTGAGGAGTATGGTGAAATTGGTGAAACATTTTCTGTGAAGATTCTCGAGGATATGTCAAGGTGGATCAAATCACTTCAATAAGGGATTTGAATGCCTCTAATCATCTAGCTCATTCTCTCGAAATGCAGAGGGCACGAGGTCTGGAATTACTTTCAAGATGATCGGAAGCAAAATTGTTCCTCCGGGAATCATAAAAATAGCAAGTGCCGGAACAGACTTCGCAATATCTTTGAATTGTCTTTTAACCGCTTCTTTTTCTGCAGGTGTTAAATCCTGTTTTCGGGATTTATTGATCAAGGCCACGAGTTCCTTACTTTCCTTTAACTCTTCCGCGATTCTGTCCTTATTACGCACCAACACCTTTGTCCAACGATCAGACAAACTGTGGTAAACCTTTTCGTATGAAGAGTTATTTTTAAGAAATTCTGCTCTGTCTTGAGCCTTTAGAATGAAGTTTTCGATCATACCCAGTGACTCATCCATTTCTTCCTCTGTGATTTCCAAATGAGCCGCCAGCTGCTCTAGGAATTTCGTCTCAAGATCAACAACTTCCTCATGAGAAAATACGTTCAGCGCCGACAGGTCAAACAAGAATCTTTTCAAAAGCCATTGGTCCTGAATATAAAGCGAGAAGTCATTGAAGGAAGCCCCTTGCCTAAACTTATCCTTAACCTTATCCCGGTCTTTTTCACTCAGGTTTGCAGAAGCAAGGTAAATATCAAACAGTTTCTTTTCACGCTTCTCAACAAGGCCGTCTGAATAGGCTGACAGGGTCAATGAGATCAATGCATTTCTTGCATAAGAACTGTAGTTTTTGATCGCCTCCTTACGATGCCAATGCGCAAAATCATCAAAAAGGATCACGTCCAGATAGATGAACGCATTGCTCAGTGTGTTTACCCACCACTTATTTTCAATGTAATTACTCTCTATGCTCACCCTGGCGCGCAGTGCTTCTTCCAAACGCCCTTCCTGCGTTGGACGAGCAAATAACTTTAGCAATTTCTTAATTGAGCTCGCATTGTGGTACTGATAGAAATCGTCCAGCTCATTCAGGAACGCCTCTTTATCAAAGGGTTCATCTAAGTGAATTTGAAGGTATACGAACAGTTGTGCTTCAAAGAGTAGTAACTTCAGCTTCTCGGTAGTAGTCCACTCTTTAGTATCTAGATCCTTCGCGAAAATCAGGTCTATCGGGTATCCGAAAGTAATCCCGCTTTCACCTAAAACCAGGTGCATAAAGTGCAGCTTTCTGAGTTCGTTCGGGCGTTCAATAGAAAGACTGATGACCCCTTTCTCTACAAGGTCAAAATATTTATTGATCCACCCTTTTGCACCCGGTGACAGCATAACAAAAGTTTCAGCAAAATTAATTCTTATTCTCTTCGATATTATAACATCCCGGCAACAGTGAATGCTTTTCTCTGTGTGAATATCAATCCTCCATCCAGCGACCAGGCTTCGAAAACAGCCACATAAACACCAATTGATGCTTTGGTGTTATCATTGCGCACACCGTCCCAGATAAATGTTCCCTGAATTCCGAGAAGTTCGCTTTCCAAGACTTTTGCCACCTCTCTACCTCTGTCATCGTAGATCGTAAAATCAGCGATCAATCCAGGTTCGATCATTTCATAGTTCACCTGAAGAACATCTTCATACCCGTCATTGTCTGGTGAAACCGTATTGCTCGTGAACGAGAACTCCCCATTTTGAATCGCAGGATAGTACTGACTGTTTTTGTCAGCGGGTGTTGCAAAACCAACTTGCTCGGCAGCCGTGTGCCAATTGTTTGCATCATCTGATGGTCCTTCCGGGTCTATTCTCTCCAACGATTTACCATCTTCATCATCGAGTAATTTGAAATGCCATTCGTCGCTGTAAGACACTTTATCCATTACTCCACCGCCTTGAATAATATAGACCGTAGACGAATCATTGCTAAATGTTGGAAGGTCCATCTGCACAACTTTGCCTGGAATGTATGCTGGATATTCGATGCCAACCTGTAATGAATCTTCACTCAAGATCATGTATTCTCCTGGGTAAAGCAGATAGTGCTCCTCAATTAACTTATTATTATCAATAGTGTCATTATCGAAATTGGCTACTTCCCAATTGAAAAGATCGATCAGCTTATCTGAATTATTGTAAAGCTCCACCCAATCACTCCCTCCGGTTGTTGGGTTGAATAAGATCTCATTGATGATCACATCGCCTTGAACTGCCGGTTCTGCCAACGCAAAGATTCCATTGAGTGATGCACTATTCAACCAACAGTCCGCAGCCGATGAAATATTTAAGGAATACACTTGAGACCCCTGAATGGTCTCTACAAATTCCAGAATCACCTTATTTGGATATGCTTCTAAGACATAAGTGTTCAGCACTGTCAATGTTGGTGAAATGGTGTAGATCGCATCTGCTAATGAGGTCGAGTCCATACCTTCATCAAAGTAAATTTCAAGGTAATTCGGTGCAAGCGCTATCAACTGACTAATCCCCGGAATATCCGTGTCGGGTGTTGGATCATCGATAGAATTGATCTCTCCCGGTGTTCCTCCTAAGTTATCATTGCTCGCCGCCCAGTTATCCGCATCTGAGCAAGGATCATCCGAATTTATTCGCTCTATGGTATAACCGCCACCGTCTTTATTCGGATCCCTGTACCATTCATCTGTGTAAGTGATAGAGTCAAGTATGATACCATTCATATCTCGCAAAACGATGTTGTCTCCGGAGTTATTCAAACTTGGAAAGCTTGTAACACCTGTTGCCACCGCGAAAGAATCAATGTTTGAGGTAGAGGACAAAACAATGTAATCTCCAGGTAGTAAAATTCCAGTTTGACACGTTCCTGTGCTCGACGCATCTGCAAGCTGCCATCCACTCACATCAAAGACTTTTGAGCTTCGGTTATAGATCTCCACAAACTCCGCGTTTGCCAATCCAACCTGTGGTGTTGGGTCACAGAAAAACTCATTGATGATCACGTCTCCTGGTAATGGATTCTCAGGAATAGCATAGCTGTAATCAGTGTTTTGGGTTCCCGAAATATTTGCCGAAAGATCCGCAATGTTATTAGTTGTTAATGTGTACGCCTGTCCATTCGTCATTGCTGAAACCGTCAAATGCACCAATGATGGATCAACACCATCCAAAACAGCATTGCTTACCGTTAGTCCAGCAATAGAATAATTCGCAATGTTCTCCGCTGATGGTTGATCCAGAGCTTCATCAAACTGCACATCTACCTGAGTTGCACTCAAAGCTGTCGCAAAGGCTAAAACAGGCGAAGTGGTATCAAGTATCTCATCCCCGACATAAATATTATCATAATAGAATCCGGTGGCATTACTTACCGTGTATGTATCAAGGAAACCAAAGTGTGTTCCCAACAACGCTGTTGCATCATTTACGGTACCCGCAAGTACATAGCTTGTCCCGCCTGTGTCATCAATGTACAATGACCAGTTGGCTGCCGCATCACGGACAACACGTAAACCAACAGTAAAGCTAGAAGCGATCTGCCCTACCGGACCGGCTAAGATCTCAGTGTGCACCCCAGAAACACATTTGAATAAACGTACAGCATCTGTGGAACCCGCTTCTCCTAATTGAAGGTAAAACCCATCGGGATCTGTTGAAAGATCTGCCGCATTTGCCGTTAAGTATACTCGCCCGTTATTTCCTCCGGACGGGGCGAATGACTGACGTGTCCATAACTTCCACTCCTTGTTATTCAGGTCCGCTAACCCGTGAGGGGTAGACAAATAGGAAACCGCTGCAACAGAATTATTCAATTGCAGTTCGAAAGAACCGTTTACTGTAAAATCAGCTGAAGTACCCGCCCATGAAGGGTTTGCTGTAAAATCGCCGTCGGAAAAATCGTCCGTTAGCTGTGCATAAACACACAGTTTTGTAAATATTCCAACAAAAAGTATAATATTTCTCATAGTAGCCTGAACAGGACACATAAATATACTAAATTTGGTGCTCTAAATATTACAATAACAGATCAATGAGAGTAGCAGTAGTAGGAGCGACAGGAATGGTTGGAGGCGTAATGCTTGAGGTATTGCGTGAATTTAGTTTTCC
>JBMSGX010000142.1:0-6083 GCA_049416285.1 Crocinitomicaceae bacterium
CATGTTTTCCTCCTAATAGTTTTTTTCATAGTGTTTTTCCCTATCTATGGGCTGGTTCTGGCGTGCCCAATCGCCAAGCGTGCTCTACTTGGGCAACTTCTCCGTCAAGGATTCTTAAGAAGGAGATAAGTCGCTCAAATTCAGGAAGTGCCGCTTGGACAAGGCTCTCGCCCCGGTGATCAGCTTCAAGTTGGTGAATGGGTTCTTGCTGTTGGAAATCCGTTCAATCTGACTTCAACTGTAACAGCGGGAATTGTTTCAGCAAAAGCAAGAAATATCAATCTTCTTTCTGAAAGAGGAAGAAATGGCATTGTCCCGATAGAATCATTCATACAAACTGACGCCGCAGTAAATCCAGGAAACAGCGGAGGCGCATTGGTTAATACAAATGGAGAACTTGTTGGCATCAATACAGCGATCGCCTCTCAAACAGGAAGTTATGCGGGATATTCTTTTGCAGTACCTGTAAACCTCGTTCAGAAAGTGATGAGCGACCTTATCGATTATGGGGTGGTTCAACGTGGTTATTTAGGAGTACAGATCTCCGATGTTACACAGGAATTGAAAGAAGAAAAGGAACTACCAAATACTCGAGGTGTATACATTGCCGATGTTGTGGAAGATGGGTCTGCCGCAAAAGCAGGCGTGAAAGCCGGGACAGTGATTTTAAAAGTAGGAAGCAAAGAGGTTAATACCGTTGCCGAACTACAAGAAGAAATCGGTAGAAGAAGACCCGGAGACAAAGTGATACTTACTGTGCGCAACAAGAAGGGCGAGGAAGAGTTGAAAGATGTTGTTTTAAGAAACAAAGACGGTGAGATCAAACTAGTTTCGAAAGAAGATATCAGAAAAAATTCAGCTTTGGGTGCAACATTTGAGGAACTTTCGAGTAAAGAAAGAAAGGAGCTGAATATTACCTACGGAGTTAAGATAAAATCGTTAAACGCCGGGAAACTTAAATCCCTCGGTCTTCAGGAAGGAATGATCATTACTAAAGTGAACAACGATCCGATCGACAATGTAGAACAGCTCACACGTAAGTTGAATGATGAATCAAATAAAGGCATCTTGTTAGAGATCATGACTGAGAGCGGAAGAAAGGATTACGTAGGCTTTGGCTTGTAGTCTGAAAATGAATGCGCTGTTCTTGTGGCTGGTGTTAAAAAATTGTAAAGATTTTTTTGGATACTAGCTCCATTTAGTCGTACCTTTGCAACCCCTTTATTTGTATACTTTTAAAGCAAGAGGAGTAATTAAAGTATGAGACAATTAAAAATCACAAAATCCATTACCAACAGGGAGAGTCAGTCGTTAGACAAGTACCTTCAGGACATTGGTAAGGAAGAATTAATCACAGCTGAGGAAGAGGTAGAATTAGCGAGAAGAATCAAGCAAGGTGACCAGTTGGCCCTTGAAAAACTAACACGCGCTAACCTAAGATTCGTTGTGTCGGTAGCAAAACAGTACCAAAACCAAGGGCTTACCCTACCCGATCTAATCAACGAGGGTAACTTAGGGCTGATCAAAGCAGCTCAAAAATTTGATGAGACTAGAGGATTTAAATTCATTTCATACGCTGTATGGTGGATTCGTCAGTCGATCTTGCAAGCTTTAGCTGAGCAGGCGCGTATTGTTCGTCTTCCATTGAACCAGGTTGGATCATTGAACAAGATCAACAAGGCATTCTCTCGTCTAGAGCAGGAATTTGAAAGACCACCTTCAGCAGAAGAACTTGCTGAAGCTCTTGAAGTTCCTGAAGATAAGATCAAAGAAAGTTTGAATGTATCTGGACGCCATGTATCAATGGATGCTCCCCTATCCACTTCTGAGGATGGAGGAACACTAATGGATGTAATGGCGAATACGGATTCTCCGAAAGCGGATCACGCATTGATGTCTGAATCATTGCAAAAAGAGATCGAGAGATCACTGAGCACATTAACAGATAAAGAGCGTGAGATCATTCGCCTGTTCTTCGGAATCGGAATGAATCACGGATTGACACTTGAAGAGATCGGTGCGAAATTCAACCTCACGAGAGAGAGAGTTCGTCAGATCAAGGAGAAAGCCATCCGAAGACTCCGACATACATCGAGAAATAAATTATTGAAAGCTTATCTAGGATAAGAAGAAAAAGCTGCCCACGAAAGTGAGCAGCTTTTTTTGCTTTATATAACTAACTATTTATCAACATCTTAAATTAAAGCATGGAAACTGCGTTAGATTACGAAAACGAACTTAAATCTCACGTTCAACAGGAAAGAGCAGCCGTAAAACTTTCTTCTATTGTAGGAGAACTTCTTTACGACCAAGGAATTGAACTGGTATTCTTTAGAAACCACTTAAATGACGTAACAGTAGCTGAAGTATTGAAACTTCACGTTTACTCAAAAAGCGTAGTAGGTAAACCGGTTGATATTTTTTCGAGCGTTGAGCTTGCTGAACTTATCAAAGGAATGAACCTTGCTCCGGCAAAAATGGATATTGGAAAACTTGCAAGTGAGTGGATCACTCAAAAAGAAGGATACGCTACTGCACAAGAGTTCCTGAATGATAAGCTTAAAGGATTTGAAAAGGAAAACGCTATTCCTTTTGAGCCAAGAGACGTTGTTTTGTACGGATTTGGTCGTATTGGACGTCTTGCTGCTAGAGAATTGATCAAGCAGGCAGGAAAAGGACAACAGCTTCGTCTACGTGCAATCGTAACAAGAAGCAATTCTGAGGCAGACATGGTGAAACGTGCCGCATTGCTTAAAAATGATTCAGTGCATGGTGCTTTTGACGGGACAGTTACAGTGGATGTTGAACGTGAAGCGTTGATCATTAACGGACAGATTATCAAAATGATCTGCGCGAAAAATCCGGAAGATGTTGATTACACACAATACGGGATCAATAACGCTTTAATCATTGATAACACAGGTGCGTTCACAAACAGAGAAGCACTTTCAAGACACCTTCAGGCGACTGGAGCATCACGAGTATTGCTTACAGCGCCTGGTAAAGAGATTCCAAATATTGTATACGGAATAAACCAGGGCGAGCTTGATATTGAAAATGAAAAGATATACTCAGCGGCATCTTGTACGACAAACGCAATTTCACCAGTATTAAAAGTGGTGAACGATAAATATGGTGTTGTAAAAGGACACATTGAGACAGTTCACGCCTATACAAACGATCAGAACCTTTTGGACAACATGCACAATAAGCCCAGAAGAGGTCGTTCTGCAGCAATTAACATGGTAATTACGTCCACAGGAGCCGGAAACGCTGTAACTAAAGTTATTCCAGATCTACAGGATAAATTAACAGCGAACGCTGTGCGTGTCCCTACTCCAAACGGATCTTTGGCAATCCTGAGCCTTGAGCTAAATAAAGAAACTTCTCTTGAAGAGCTTAATGCAGTTATGAAAGATGCGGCACTTAACGGTGAGCTTGTGAACCAGATCTATTATGCTACAGATCCAGAAATGGTATCAAATGACATCATTGGTAACACATGTTGTTCTGTATTTGATTCAAACGCAACGATCGTTCACAAAGACGGTAAAAATGTTGTCATCTATGCTTGGTACGACAATGAGTTCGGATATACGAAACAAGTTATCCGTCTTGCGAAGTACATTACTAAAGTAAGAAGAGCGATCTATTATTAATCGCATCGAACTAGAAATAGAAAAGGGAGTCAAAATTGACTCCCTTTTTCTTTTTCAGAACTATAAACTAAAAATCTATCAACTAATTCTGAAATGCGTATTAAGTGAAAAGTAACACTAGTGCTCGTGACAATGAACAACGTAGTTCTGACCATCCACGTTGATCCCATTTGCTTCTAGGTCTTCAAGTTCACTTCCACATTTTTCTCCTAGCTCTACCTGCCCATTCGTCGTATCGTAATGACACTCATGGCATTTATTCTTTTTGCATGATGTAGCAACCATTGTTAGGGAAAATAACCCGATAAAAAATATGCTTTGCTTTTTCATAACTATTTGTTTTAATTAAAATTTAGATTTCGATAATTGATATTTAACTGATATATAAACGTTCCTTCCCGGATGAGGAGTGCTGATATTTTTGAGTCTTGATAAATGATTAATGTATTCTGTGTTAAATAGATTCTTCACCCCTACACCGATCAGAAACTGCTCCTTTTTACCAGCAATAGAATTCAATCCTATATTCACCAAGTGGTATCCAGGACTTGCCTCTTCCAGCGGAGCTACGTAATTCTGCTCAAAGAAGTACTGATGTTGCAGTACAACATCATCAATCTTAAAAGCCCCATTCATATCTAAATCGAACTTCAAGAATGTATTAACTCTTGCCTGTGGAATAAGAGAGAAATCTCTGCCAGAACGATCATTAGCTCTTACATATGAATAAGATGTTTCCAAGTGTACAAAATGTGCAAAGTGAGGATGGTAATGCAATCCAAGATCAAAACCATACAACTGTCCTCTACTCGCCTGTTCATACTTGAACAAAGGCAATCCATCTATCAACGAGTCCTGAGGATTCAAAGAAATATAATTGAGCAAGTAATTATAGAACGGATTGATGATTATACTCAAGTGCTCACTTTCATGTTCATAAGAAAGATCGAACTGCACTGAATATTCCGGATCAAGCTCTGTCTCCCCCATTTCATATCTCAATGTACCGTGATGCTGACCGTCAGACAACATTTCTGAGACATGAGGAGCTCTATAACCTGAAGAAACATTTAACCTTAATAAGTTTTGCTTCCAATTTCTAACCGCACCTAATGAAAAATTAGGACTGAAATAGGTTTTATTAAAATCTACGTCCTTTACACTTAAACTACGTGCGTCAGCTCTTAGCCCTGCTTGAACATCATATTTCCCAAGCTTTGCATAGATCAAACTGTATAAACCAATATCAAAAAGGTCATAGCTTGGAATCAGTGTATCGGAAGCGCCGGCAATGTTTCTGTTGAATTGATTTACACTCTGAAGCCCACTGTACCACTTCACTTTCTCACTGATATTTCTTTGATACCTCGCATTCAAAAGAACATTATTCAAAAAGAGATCCAGTCCGGGAATCGTCTGTTTATCTTCGAATTCTGTCAACCTGTTGTACGTATTGGCTAGTGTTAATGAATACACGTTCTTTCCTTTGAACCATTTGTTTTCCCATGAGAGTAAATGGTTTGTAGTTAGCTGAACAGGTATTCTATACTTTCTTTCTTGCTCATCCTTTTGAAATGTCAACGGATCAGGAATCGAATCATGACTATGCCCTGGGATTCCTGACCTAGCCTGTGAATATGTATACCTCAGATGTGTCACCCAGTTTTTATTTGAATAACCTAAAGCCAATTTCCCGCCTTGCTCCCCAAATCTTGAGTTGTCGAGATATTTCCCATTGGGCAATTGATAATCAGCAAAATTGCTGAACAACCCAGAAATATTCATTTTCAGTCCTTTATTTGTCATTCCGAGCTGCACCGAAGAGGACGTCCCCATATTAACCGATTCGAAACGCGTTTGAGCGCTCACTTCAATATCACCTTGAGCAGGATACGGCGCATCGACGAGATAAATAACTCCACCAAAAGCATCTGAACCATACAAAAGAGAGGACGGCCCTTTTATAACTTCCACGGATGAAACTCCTAATTGAGTTACTGCCATTCCGTGGTCTCCTCCCCATTGCTGATTATCAAGCCTAACCCCGTTTAACAAGGTTAGTACTCGAATACCTTGAAGCCCGCGAATCACGGGTTTAGAAATACCAACTCCTGTTGAAGCCGACTGGACTCCATTAATATTTGAAATTGCTTCTGTTAAATTACTGGATTGTATGGCATTTAGGTCGTTCAGCTTGAGTCGGTCTACCTTGAAAACGTTCTCCTGTCTGGTTGCTCCCCCGGGAGATGAAACAATAACATCTTCCATATCAAGGTGTGATGGCTCCAAGACTACTGTTATTTGATCACCACGACTAGCATCAATAACCTGAGACTTGAAAAACTCAGCGCTAATGACTAATTGAAATTTTTCGGGTAAGGAAAAATCTATTCTGAAATCCCCTTCTACATCCGTTTTGACACC
>JBMSGX010000143.1:0-6072 GCA_049416285.1 Crocinitomicaceae bacterium
CCACCGAAAGCACCTCCAAGCATAGCTTCGTCATCAACCACGATGAATTGTTGCCCCGCCGTAGCATCAACAGTCATGAAAGTGTACGTATTTAAAATCTCGTCCGTTGTACCCAAGGTATAATCCCCTTCTTTACCTCGTTGGGCAAATGATTGGGCACCCATGAATAATAACGATAGACACAGGATCAGATATCCAGAAAATTTCATAGCAATAGTTCGTTTAAAACAAGAGACGCAAAATACGAAAAAAAGTTGGCTATTTCTAGGCTTGTAACATGTGTTGCACAATGCGCGAAACGGCAGGACAGATCTCCATATTTTTCTGAGTTAGATTAAGGATCTGATACATTCTTTTGCGGTCGGTATGCGGATATTCTCTACACGCCTGTGGACGCACGTCATAAATGAAACATTTATTGTCTGCTCCAAGAAAAGTACAGGGCGATGATTTCAGGACTTTATCTCCATCTTCATCCATAGTTAAATGCTCCTTCTCAAATTGAGGACTGGTAATCTTAAATTTCCGCGAAATCCTATCAATGTCCACATCGCGAAAAATGGGACTGGTAGTAGAGCAGCAATTTGCGCACTGTAGACAGTCAATTTCACTAAAAACTTCATCATGAAGCTCATGAAAATGAGTATCCAGATCCTTAGGCTTTTTCTTCTTTAATTTCTTAAAAAAGGCATCGACCTCTTTCTGATTATTCTTATAAAAATCCAGCTCCTTTGCGTACTTCATCTCAACAAAAACGTTAGTTTTATTCGGTAAAAATACGGATTGATGGAGAAATATGACCTGGTAATTATTGGAGGAGGACCAGCAGGGTATGCTGCCGCGATGCGCGCAATCGATTTTAACAAACGCGTTTGTTTGATCGAAGCCAACAGGATTGGTGGGGCTGGCGTCTACAATGGAGCACTGTCATCGAAAACAATGTGGGAAATCTCCAACAGGATCAATTTCATCAATAAGCGCCTATTAAGTAGAGGAAGAAGTCCATACGAGGTGCCATGGAGAGAGGTACAGCAAAAAGTAAATGAAGCCGTATTTGAGAGAAGATTCCAATACTCTGCTCACATCAAACTGATGCAAGAAGAAAATCAAATCGGATTACTGGATTATGAACGCGGTTACGGCTCGCTGCTATCTCAAAATGAAGTTGAGATAAAAACTGAAAACGGCTCCAAAACAGTTTGGGGTGATAATATCATTTTATCCACTGGATCATCTCCGCGCACCCTTCCTAATATTAAGATCGACGAGGAATACATTTTGACCAGCGACGGGATCGAACAGATCAAGGATTACCCAAAAAGTATCGTGATCGTTGGAGCAGGTGTGATTGGTTGTGAGTACGCAACGATATTCTCAAACTTTGGAAATACGAAAGTTTACCTCATTGACCGTCAGGATAGAATTCTGCCATTTGAAGATGAAGATATTAGTGACTTGGTGGCACGAAACCTGGAGAAACAGGGAGTAACCATCCATCATGGCTCTAAACTTGAACGTCTTGAAGTCATTGATGGTGAGGTTGAATACGAACTCAGCTACGCGAATGGAATGTCAGAAGTTATACGTGTCGAAAAAGCGTTGTTGTCGATTGGTCGAGTACCGAACATAAGCAGTTTAAATATTGAAAATGCCGGGGTTTCTATGTCTCAGCGCGGCATTCATATTGGTGACGACGACACGCAAACGAATGTTCCGAATATTTTTGCCGTGGGCGATGTTTCGGGGCGAATTGCTTTAGTAAATATGGCGGAGATCGAAGGAAGACATGCAGTAGAAAAGGCTTTTGGAAAGAAAACAGAAAGACTCAGCTATGACAATATCTGTACGATCATGTTCCTAAAACCAGAAGTAGCTTCTGTTGGCATGAATGAAAAGCAGTGTATTGCGGAGAACATTCCTGTAAAAGTCGTTAAAGTTGATTATTCCGTTGTTGCGAGAGCAATTGCCATGCGCAGAACCGAAGGCTTCTTTAAGATCATTGTGACCAATGACGATGAGATGCGCATTCTTGGGATGCGTGTTGTTGGAGCACATGCCTCAACTGCAATTCAGGCTGTTGCACTCTTGATCAAAATGAACATGCCAATCGAGGTGCTGGCAGAATTAGTTCACCCGCACCCTTCTATCGTTGAAGGTATTCAGGAGTGTGTGCGTATGCTACTGAATAAATCGATGTTTAAGTCGTCAGTATTCAGAGACAAGTTAGCTTGTTATTCATTGGTAGATGGAGTTAAAACACCATTAGACAGATTATAAAAAAAGGGGCTCAATTGAGCCCCTTTTTTCATTCAGAATATCGTTCTATATCACGGAAAGTACGATCAACAACGCATAAATTATTGCTGCTAATCCACCCAACCAGAAAATACCTGGGAGCAACCATGCTAGTAGACCCCAACCAAGCAGAGCTAGGATTAAATCGATCCAGAAACGGTTCGTTGCTCCTTCAAACAAGATCACTGCCAATGGCGGGATAATGATTGCAAGAATCACGAGTAAAATGGTAAATCCATCCATATTCGCGGCACCTGAACCAGACTCCGCTTTTCTCATTGTTTTGATCTCTGATCTCAATGACTTTCTTACTTCTCTTTGCGAATTTGAATTCTCTACAAGGTTGATTTTATTTGTTTCAGTTCCAGGCTTTTCTTTAGAGATATTTCCTGTAGATGAATTAAACACTAAATCTCTTTCTAAAGCCTGACGCGAAACAGGAGCTTTCTTTAACTCTTGCACCGGAGATACGTGTGCCACAGCAACTCTCTTCTCTTGCACAGGCTCTTGAAATGCAACAACGTCTTTCTCCTGAGTCGAATTAACTTTAGCCGTTTTGAATTGACTATTAGACTTTAAAAAGAATCCTTTGTTGTATTTTCTTTTTTGAATCAATCCATTGCTTACAACGCTATTTGAAGATCCACATGAACTTAGGATCAAAGCCATCCCGACTAATCCTGAAAAAATGATTTTTGCTTTCATACTCTCTATTGTGTGTTAAGTTATTTACCGTTTAATTCCATTGCCCTTAATGTATTGATCATCAACGAAGCAATTGTCATAGGACCTACTCCTCCTGGAACAGGCGTTATGTATGAACATTTTGGTGAAACATTGTCAAAATCGACATCACCTTTCAATGCCCAACCTCTTTTCTTGGAAGCATCAGGAACACGTGTTGTTCCAACATCGATCACTACCGCTCCTTCTTTTACCATATCTGCGGTTACAAATCCTGGTCTCCCGATCGCAGCAATTATAATATCTGCATTTCTCGCTTTTTCCTTGAGGTCTTTCGTTCTGCTGTGCGTAAGTGTGACTGTGCAGTTACCCGGTTCACCGTTACGTGCCAAGAGAATACTCATTGGAGTTCCCACGATATTACTTCTACCGATAACCACGCAATCCTTTCCTGACGTTTCAATTCCGTTTCTTCTAATAAGTTCAACAATTCCCGCTGGTGTAGCTGGTAAGAATCCAGGAAGATTCAATACCATATTCCCAATATTCTCAGGATGGAATCCGTCGACATCCTTCTGCGGATCGATCGCCTTCGTGATCTTTAACTCGTCTATGTGATCCGGAAGTGGCAGCTGAACGATAAATCCATCAACATTATCATCTTCATTCAACTCGTTTACTTTTTGAAGTAGCCCTTCCTCCGAAATATCTTCATAATGAAGCAATGTACTTTCGAATCCGATCTCTTCACAAGCCTTTACTTTCGCGTTTACGTAAGTCAACGAACCTCCATCGCTCCCGACCAAAACTGCAACCAAATGAGGGATCTTCTGACCGTTTTCTCTTCTTTGATCAACAGCTGCTTTCAATTCTGTTCTTATGGATTGTGCCGTCGCCTTACCATCCAGTAATTGCATAATCTTGATTTTTTTCAAAGATAAAAGAACCAATCCTATTGCGTGGGTTTCATATGAATACTTTATTCACATCAATGCGTTATCTTTGGTGAAAACTATGAAAATGAAGCGCATCCTACTTTTATTATTCGTTGGTATTTTATCGTTCACAGCTAAATCACAGGTTGAAGGTACAGAGCTTGGTATCGATCTGACATTTTCCTACTCAAGCAGTCTATATAACACCGGTACCGTAGGATTAGGTGCGAAGTATGGATTCCTGTTAAGCGAGGAAGTAATCGTTGGACCCTCCCTACGCTATCATAGAACATGGACAAATAATCCCTTCAACACGAACGCAACAACCACGGGTTTTAACATCTACGGTGGGGGCGGTTTTATTCATTACCGATTCGCGAATTATTTATTCGTAGGTTCCGAGATCGAGATCTTAAAATCACCTTATACCAACAACGGATTCTTGAGTAACACGAGCTCAAAATGGGTTCCAACGTGTTTATTAGGCGGTGGATTTTCCGGAATGATCGGAGAGAGTTTTAGGTTAAACGCAGGGGTGATGTATGACGTCCTGGATATTCCGAACACGACCGATCCAAGTAATCCAAATCCGAACAGCCCCCTACAGCCATACGTTGCGAGAAATAAGAAGACAGGCGCTGCTATTCCGATTATTTACAGAATCGCGTTTTTCATTCCGCTTAGTTAGTCATATTAATAGGGACGCTCTGTATAGTTTCAATTCGTCCCATGTGAACTTCTTGCCAACCTGCTCTTTCAAAGGTGTTAAAGAGCCTCCGTCATATTCTTCGAAGATGTCATAGAGCTCGTTAATCCTCTTCGCTTCCATCACATCTCTCAGGTCAAGTTTTTCTTCCTGGATCAAGCGTGCACAATGGGTTGCGATCGTCTGTTTAGAAAGCTGACGTTCTTTTGCCACTTCATCCATTGTTTTACCCTCCTTGATCAGGTTCATGGTTACAATATGGGTAGGTTCCTTTTGCTTTGAACTTGCTCTTTTTTGTTTCTTCGTTTTTAATTGAACAAAGTCTGTATCAAAATCGAATGTAGAATGCTCTGCGCGAATTTCATCCTTGACCATTTCGATTCTTCCAATTTTATAATTCAGCACTTCAGGTGTCATGATCACCTCTTTCGAAAGTGCACGTTTATTCCTCACTGCTTCTGTGAGCAAACGTGATTTCTTCAATTTCAAGATCGTTTCTGTCAGTAATAGATCCAACTCTTCAAGTTCTTCGTTGTAGCTTTTCGTTCCTCTTTGCTGCTGGAGCTCAGCCATTTTCTTCAAGTTCGAAACCAGTACATTATCCAGAATTTTGAAGAAGTATTCATATGCCGCGTCTACACGCTTTACGACGTGATCCATGTCGACCCTTGTCTGAGAAAAATTACGCGTAAGTTCATTCCTAAACTTTCTGGCTGCCTCAGTAGTACCCGATAAAATCTGCACCTGCTGGGTTACCCACGTTCTATTTTTTCCCTTATGTGATTTTGACCCATGATCTTTGTAGGTGCTGTTATGTGTTTGCCAAGCATTGAGTAGATCAAGCCAATCGAATGTATGAATGAGCTCCTGATACAAGAATCGATACGTTGCTGCATCCAAATGCTTATCAAGGTAATTCTCATCTACCTTCGTCTTCGCGTATTGTACCACCTTAGGGTCATTCGATAATCCATTAATTGAAATAGGACTCAACAGCACCACCCCATCCAATGAACGCAATCTAGAAAGCGCCACATACGCCTGTCCCGGAACGAACACTTTAGACACGTCCAAAACAGCTTTATCGAAGGTCAATCCCTGACTCTTGTGAACCGTAATTGCCCAAGCCAATTTCAGGGGATAATGAACAAATGTCCCGAGTGTTTTAGTTTCAACTTCTCCTGTCGACGGATTGAGATCATATTGGACATTCTCCCATTCGTATTTATCGACTGTTATAGTCTTTTTTTCTGCCGGAAAAGAAACCTTGATCTCATCGTGATCCAATGAAACGATCTTCCCCATTTTCCCATTATAGAAACGTTTTTCAGGTGACAGATCATTCTTTACAAACATGACTTGAGCACCGATTTTTAATGCCAGTTCAGTGTCAATTGGAAACAAATGCTCAGGAAAATTCCCTGTAACTTCCGCTTCATACTTCACTTCATT
>JBMSGX010000144.1:0-6059 GCA_049416285.1 Crocinitomicaceae bacterium
AAAAACGGAGTTGTCACGGAAATCGCTCCTATCATTTCAAGATTGGGAGAAAAAGGAATTCGTGTAGCAGTTGGAGCTGATATTTTGTCACTTGTGCTATTAAAATCTCCTGGAGAATTAGGAGCTGATGTAGTATTCGGTACATCGCAGCGATTCGGAGTTCCAATGGGATACGGAGGACCTCATGCAGCATACTTCGCCACGAAAGAAGACTACAAAAGAAATATTCCGGGAAGAATTATTGGAGTATCTGTAGATGCTGACGGTAACCAGGCGCTAAGGATGGCACTTCAAACACGTGAGCAACACATCAAACGTGATAAAGCCACTTCTAATATTTGTACAGCACAAGCACTATTGGCTGTTATGGCCAGTATGTACGCCGTATATCATGGAGCCGAGGGGCTGAAAAATATCGCGAATAACGTCCACAGTCTTGCTACATCAACTGCAAACGGATTGAAAGGATTGGGTGTTGCTGTAAACGAAGGACCTTACTTTGACACGATCTGGGTAAGCGGAATAGATACTGCGGCGATCAAAGCGAAAGCAGAAGCGCACAAAATGAACTTCAACTACATCAATGGCGAAGAGCTTACAATTAGCTTCGGAGAGTCACATGATGCTGACGATGTAGAAACTATATTGAACATCTTCGCTGAAGTAAACGGTGGAAATGTGGGAGATCTGGATCTTGAAGCATACAGCTTAGACGGTTCTGCTCTAAGAACTGATGATATTCTGACACATCCAACATTCAGTGCGTATCATTCAGAATCAAAAATGATGCGTTACTTAAAGAAACTTGAGAACAAGGATCTTTCGTTAGTACACAGTATGATTCCACTTGGTTCATGTACGATGAAGTTGAATGCCGCATCGGAATTGATCCCAATCACAAACCCCCAATTCGCGAACATGCACCCTTTTGCTCCTGTGGAACAGGCAACTGGGTACCATGAGATGTTTGAGCAATTGGAAAAAGATTTGTGTGAGAGCACTGGATTCGCAGCGGTATCACTTCAGCCAAACTCTGGAGCTCAGGGAGAGTACACAGGTTTGATGGTGATCAAAGCATATCATGAAGCGAACGGTGATCACCACAGAAATCAAATGATCATTCCTTCATCCGCACACGGTACCAACCCTGCATCCGCAGTTATGGCCGGATTCGAGGTTGTAGTTACAGGATGTGATGAAAACGGAAACATCGATATTGATCAACTAAGAGCGAAAGCTGAAGAGCTGAAAGACTCTCTTGGTGGAATTATGGTAACGTATCCTTCTACACACGGTGTTTACGAAGAGGGAATCAAAGAGATCACTTCTATCATTCACGAGAATGGTGGTCAAGTTTATATGGATGGAGCAAACATGAATGCCCAAGTTGGTTTGACGAACCCAGGTAACATTGGTGCTGATGTTTGTCACTTGAACCTACACAAGACGTTCGCTATTCCTCACGGAGGTGGAGGTCCTGGAATGGGTCCTATTGGAGTTGCGGCACATCTTGCGCCATTCCTTCCAAGCAACCCGATCATTCCGACTGGAGGAGATAAAGCGATCGAAGCAGTTTCAGCTGCACCATTCGGATCTGCACTTATCTTGTTGATCTCTTACGGATACATTAAGATGCTAGGAGCTGAAGGGCTACGTCAGTCTACAGAATTGGCGATCGTGAATGCAAACTACCTTGCAAAATCACTTGAGGGTCACTATGACATCCTATACAAAGGAGCTCACGGTACAGTGGCACACGAAATGATCCTTGACTGTCGTGAATTCAAGAAAACGGCAGGAGTTGAAGTAGCCGATATCGCCAAGCGTTTGATCGACTTCGGATTCCACGCACCAACAGTTTCTTTCCCGGTAGCAGGAACACTGATGGTGGAACCAACAGAAAGTGAAGATCAAGCAGAGCTTGACAGATTTGTAGAAGCGATGATCAAGATCCGTCAGGAGATCGCAGAGATCGAAAACGGACATGCAGACAAGACGAATAACTTGCTTGTAAATGCACCGCACACTGCAGACTGTATCATAAATAGAAACTGGAACTACCCGTATAGTCCACAAGAAGCAGCATATCCTGTTGAATACTTGAAAGACTGGAAATATTGGGTTCCGGTAAGACGTGTAGATAATGCATACGGAGACAGAAATCTGGTATGTTCTTGTCCAAGCGTTGAAAGCTATATGACAGAAGCTTAAAACCAAAATAATTAATTGAGCCCCGAGTATTTTTACTCGGGGTTTTTTATTGCTAAATTGTCAGTATGAAAAATGCACTGTTCACGTTCGCACTAATACTGTGTTCACAGCTCTATGCACAAACTGAAAGTCAGTTGAAGGACATTCAACCCAATGCTGAATATGAGAACATTCATGTACAAAAGCTAAATTCTGACTCAGCACAAACAAGCTTTGTGATCTGGATCAAGAAAGCGGTAAAGGCGCATTATCATGCGTTCCATACAGAGAACATATATGTCATAGAAGGAAAAGCAGAGATGACGTTGAATGATAGCACTTTTGTCGTTCGTAAAGGAGATTACCTGAACATTCCGAAGGGAAGCATTCATTCAGTCACCAAAGTTTATGGCAAAAAGGCATTAAAAGTTCTTTCCGTTCAATCTCCGGAGTTTAAAGGGAAGGACAGGATATTTGTAGAATCGAAAAAAGAAAATCATGAAGATTATTAAAACACTGCTATTAAGTTCATTAATTACCCCAGCTTTCGGGCAGATCATTGTTGACCTCGGACCTGAGATCTCAGCAGGAGACGGATCTACTTATGGTAATCTCAGGCCTCGTATGGCAATGACTACTGATGGACCAGTAATTTTACTTTCTAAAGGAGGAGGTGGCGCACTGTCCGTTGCTAAATGGAATGGTACAGGCTTCGATACGCCTGTTGATATACTTCCTGCTGGAATGGAAACCTACGCATCAACATGGACTGGTGCAGATATTGCCGCCGCTGGAAATAATGTAGTTGTCGTGTTCAAATCTACACCTGTTGAGACAGGGAGGGTTTATGCGGTAAGATCAACAGACGGCGGTGCCACCTTCAGCGATACAATTCGTGTGGAAAATCATATGGCAGGAATTGCCTGGATGCCATCACTTGATATTGATGCAGCAGGAAATCCAACTGTTACTTATATGGTTCATGATGCAAACTGGACCAATCCAAGATATGCTGTAGCGCGTTCAATGGATGGCGGTCAGACCTTTATGGCGCAGCAGGAAGTTGCCGGAGGAGTTCCGGGTGAAGCATGCGACTGTTGTCCAGCTGAAGTTGCTGTTTCCGGAGATAAATCAGTACTCTTATTCAGAAATAATGATGCCAACCTACGAGATATATACGGTGTACTTTCACTTGACGGTGGTGCGACGTTTGGATCCGAAGCAAATATCGATAACACAAATTGGGTGATCAATGCTTGCCCTTCTACAGGTCCTGATGGGCGATTTGTCGGCAATACGCTATTCACGACCTATGCAAGTAGAGCAACTGGGGATTATCGTGTTTATATCACGCGTTCAGATGTCACTTCAGCCTTAACGTATACAGACCGCTTGCCGGTAATCGAATCTGAAACAAATACGAGCAGTCAGAACTATCCACGAATCAGCTCATGGGGCGACACAGTAGCTGTTGCATGGCAAGAGAACAAAGGTTCAAACGCAGACATCTATGTAAGTATTACAACAAACAGTGGTACGGATATGTTAACAGAACTGTCTTTGAACCCTTTCTTAGCAAATGAAAATACTCTGGGTGTTCAGTCTTACCCGGACGTGGTCATTGAAAATGGAATTCTACACCTATGTTATTATGAATCTCTTTCAGGAGATGTTGTTTACAGAAGAGGGTTAATCGGACAAGTGAACATCATGGAATTAAATGAAAGCAATATTGTTATTGCTCCCAATCCATCTACAACTGGGAAATTTAGTCTTTCAGGCGATCAAATAGATGTAGCCAAAATAACAGATCAATCGGGGAAAGAGGTACCATTTACCCTTACTAATAATGAGCTCAAAATCAATGCTGATCAAGGTGTTTATTTCCTGAACGGAACAACACACCAAGGAACAAATGTTGTACGTAAATTAGTTATTCAATAATTCAAGATATATGATCATTACAAACACTGAAACAGTTGCGGGCAAGGAGATCGCAGAATCACTAGGGATAGCACGTGGCAGCACAGTTCGTGCAAGAAATGTCGGACGTGATATTTTTGCTGGATTAAAGAATCTTGTTGGTGGCGAGATCGATGAGTATACAAAACTCCAAGCCCAGGCAAGAGAAGAAGCAATGCAGCGAATGATTCAAGATGCCGAAAAGCTGGGTGCGGATGCAGTAGTCAATGTTCGATTTACTACGAGCATGATCATGCAAGGAGCCTCTGAGATCCTAGCTTACGGAACAGCTGTTAAACTGAAATAATGGGTGCCTTAGTCCTTCTTCCACTGCTAATCCAGGCAATCATACTTATTGGATTGTTTGTCGCATTGATCTATGTGATCGTAGTTCAGGTGGAGAAAAAGAACAGGGAAACATTTGAAGACAGAGACAATTAAAATGCAGGATATTATTTTGCTTCATGGAGCTCTCGGATCTAAAGACCAGTTTGAAGAGTTGATCCCATTATTGAACGACAGTTACGCAGTTCATACCCTGAACTTTGATGGACATGGTGGTGAAAAGCCTGTTGAAGTCTTCAGCGTAGAACACTTCTCTCAAAACCTGGTGGATTATGTACGTAATCACCAATTGGAAGAGCCAGTTATATTTGGCTATTCTATGGGAGGATATGTTGCACTATACACAGCAGCACAATTTCCGGGATTATTTGGTGAAATTATTACGCTTGGAACTAAATTCGACTGGACTCCTGAAGGGGCTGAGCAAGAAGTTCAGCTGTTAAACCCAGATCTTATCGAGGAAAAGATCCCACCATTTGCAGAATACCTTAAATCATTACATGCTCCATTTGACTGGAAGGCTGTGATGAATCAAACGGCAGACCTTATGCTAAGACTTGGTGAGAAACCATTGCTCACGGAGGACATGTTGAGACAGGTAGCAGTCTCCGTTCAATTGAACTTAGGAGAAGAAGATAACATGATCACGGAAGAAGAGACGATACAGGTAAAAAACATCATTCGTAAAGCAACTTTCAGAAAGATTCCTAACGTCCCCCATCCCTTGCAAAAAATAGCGCCAAAACAGCTAGAAAAAGTGATTAAGCAATAATAAAGGCCAGCTTTTGCTGGCCTTTATTGTTTTGACTAATGCAATGCTAATCCTTCTTCGTGAAATCCTCGTAAGACTTGATCTTTGGTTTTTCGATCTCCATCTTATCCAGTTTCACATCATACTTTTTCATAGATCCATCTTGTAAACCTTTGAACTTCTCCGTTGCCTTCATCAATTTGTTCTCCATTAGCTGAACATTCTCTAGCTGCGTAGCAGTTGGAGCACCATAGTAATTAGCAATTGTACTGTAGATGTCACCTAGGTTTTCTCTCAGCTGATTCTCCGCACGACCGACATAATTATCTCCTGTAGTGATCACCAATGTCGCCTTCAAAGCCTCGAGTTCAGAGACAAGCTTGTTCGCCTGTTTCGTCATTTTAGACTCCTTCTTTGCAATCATTCTTGCGTGATCGGTATACGTATCTAATTGGTATACCATATACGCAAGGTCCTCGTTCATTTTGTACAGCTTCATCGTTGTTTCATGCTGCTGCTTGCGTTCTTCCAAAGTGAAAACAGAATTCTCCGGGTACTTCACTTCAATTTCAGTATCAAATTTTGATTTACCCTTTGTGATCACCACCTTGTACTTACCAGCCTGAACTCTCGGAGCAACCATTCCTCCTTGCGCGAAAGTCTTCCCCGACGCAATAACCGGAGCCATAGAGTTGAAGGACCACTCAACAGTATTGATCCCTTTTCGCTTACCCGGTGAAAGGTTCGCTACAAGGTTCCCATCCATGTCAAGGATTTCCATTGTCATTTTACCGAATGTGTGACGCTTTGG
>JBMSGX010000145.1:0-6045 GCA_049416285.1 Crocinitomicaceae bacterium
TGCAAGAAGCATGATCCCCAAATTACTGATGACAAAATAATTCGGAAACTGATGAAAATAGTAAAGCTTCAAAGGTGCAGTTGCCAACTGTGCAGACAAACCAATAGCAGTCCCATTCCATAACCAATTGACTACCTTATAATCAGTAGAAAGTAATTCTGCCAATCGATCGTAAAAAATGAAAATCCCAAAAACAGCCAAGTAAGAAAGTTGAAACCCAATATCATAGATCACAAGTGGGTTGATCACGATCACGATGAACGCGGAAAAGGCAAGTACGTTTATTGGCTCATATTGACCTCTTACCAGACGTGAAAGGATCAAAAGACTGAACATCAATACTGCTCTTGTCACTGATGGTGATAAGCCCGTTACGAACGCATAAGCCCAGAGCAATACCACAATGCTAATGTGCGCGGACAAGTTCGAGAATACACTCGGAAACTGCTTGAATATGAACAAAAGAATGAAAGCTATGATCCCAATATGCAATCCTGACACAGCCAATAAATGCATCGCTCCGGCATTGGCAAACTGATCTCGAATCTCTGTACTTAAATCCCCCTTATCACCCAATAAAAGTGCTTTTAAAATACCGGACTGATCAGAAGGTAATTCATCAAAAACATCACTTACGTAAGAACGCGTGATGGTAGCATATCGATCTAAAAAACCAGACTCATTAAAGGAGAGCATTCTGATGTCTTCATCGGTGACAAAGCCCATATATTCAATTCCCTTCGCCATCCAATATGTTTCCGCGTTGAAACTTCCCGGATTTCCACTATTACGAATTTCTTTCGGTGTGAAAACTGCCAGCAACTTCATCCCTCTCCGAATGACCTCTGAGTTCGTGTAGATCAACAACTTTTGATTAACCGGTTCATAATTACCTTGTTCACGAATGTGAGTAATCATCCCGACAGCTTGATCCCAGTCTTTTTGAGTAGATTTTCTTTCGGTGATCTCCAGAACTGCGGTAATCTGATCTTCCTTCAAAAGATTTCTGGAAATCTTCTGTGGCAGCAAAAATCCCATTATGAAAAACAAAAGGACTACCGCGGGTAACTTCGTGATCAACTTTCTAAAGAGCACAAGAGTGATTGTCACAATTAAAGTCGCCATTATGACACTTAAGTAAAATTCCGTTTCTATTCGGAAGAGAATACCGAAGATCAAAGCAAATGTGACAAAGACAAAGGGATGCCTAAAGAAATTCATATTAGCAGTAGCGGTCTGATTGACAGACGATAAACATACTAAAATCTGACTCAAATTAAAAAAGCTTGAACAGGACGAAAGTCAATTTTACGGTATCCGTGGATAAAAAAATCCCTAAATTCGTTGCATGAGTAAGCAGCGTAGAAAAGGCTCTGAGTGCTTCAATTGCCAAACATTGTTCACACAAAATGAGAACTACTGCCCAAATTGCGGACAAGAAAATCACAACAGACAGGCATCAACAAAGATGCTACTCGATGATTTTCTCAAGGACTATATCGCATTCGACAGCAAACTATTCAAAAGCGTTGTTCCCTTACTTACAAAACCTGGTTTCGTGACGACGGAATTCCTCAATGGAAAACGCCAGAAATACATCCCTCCTATTCGCGTATTTATTTTCCTCTCATTCATCTATTTTGGTTTAACTTATCTGCTGAGCGACGGTACTACGGCCGGATCAATAACGATCAATGGTGAAGAACAGGGAAGTGATGCGGGCCGGGCATTTTACAACGAGTTCATCAACAATTTTAACCTTGTTGTTTTCTTTTTCGCACCCTTACAGGCATTACTAATTATGCTACTGTATCGGTCTAAAGAGCGAAAGTACTACGTAAACTTCTTCGTCTACACCCTACACCTCTTCTCCTTTTTCTTTGTGCTAGGTACATTTTTCCTTCTGGTGAATTTTGCACTAACAAGCATCAGTGACTCCATTACCATGGATTACATCTCATTTGGTGTGATCATTGCTTTGGCCATTTACGTGATCATTTACTCTGTGATCTCTCTAAAGCGTGTCTTCAATAAGAAAAATAACATCCTGAGATATATTGCACTTTTGACAATTTCAATCACTATTTTCTCGGCAATACTAGTAGGATTTATCCTGTTTTTAGCATCTATTTTTCAATTCAATTAGAGCATAAAAAAGCATGTTTTTTATTAAGCTCAAAACCGCTTAGATTGTCCGAGTTATCCTTATCTTTGCTTTCTTAATTTAAAGAACAAATGATAGAAATTACATTACCGGACGGGTCGGTAAGACAAGTAGAGCGAGGAACTACAGCGATGGATATCGCGAAGAGTATTTCCGAAGGACTAGCTCGAAACGTCTTATCTGCCAAAGTGAATGGTGAAGTGATTGATGCAAATCGTCCTATTAACGAAAATGCCACACTTCAATTACTAACTTGGAATGACGAGGAAGGAAAGTCGACCATGTGGCACTCTTCTGCCCATCTAATGGCTGAGGCAATCGAGTTTCTTTATCCAGGCGTGAAGCTTGCGATTGGACCTCCGATCAAAAACGGATTTTACTATGATATCGACTTCATGGATCATCAGATCCACGAGGAAGATCTTGCTAAAATCGAGCAAAAGATGAAAGAGCTCGCGAAGCAAAAGAATGAGTACATCCGAAAAGAGGTTTCAAAAGCAGACGCGATCAAGTACTTCACTGAAAAAAATGATGAATACAAACTGGAACTGATCGATGGTTTAGAAGATGGAGAGATCACCTTTTACACGCAAGGAGAATTTACCGATCTATGTCGTGGACCACATATTCCAAACACAGGATATATCAAAGCTGTTAAATTAATGTCAATTGCCGGAGCTTATTGGCGCGGCGATGAAAACAGACAGCAGCTGACACGTATATACGGGGTTACATTCCCTAAGAACGCTGAATTGAATGAGTATCTCGAGAAACTGGAACTTGCGAAAGCTCGTGACCACAGAAAGCTCGGTAAAGAACTGGACTTGTTCACTTTCTCGCAACGAGTAGGTCAAGGTCTTCCTTTGTGGCTTCCAAAAGGTGCTGCCCTCAGAGAAAGGCTTGAGAATTTCTTGAAGAAAGCACAGCGGGCTGCTGGGTATGATCAAGTGATCTCCCCTCATATTGGAGCGAAGGAGCTTTACGAAACTTCTGGACACTACGCGAAATACGGAAAGGATTCATTCCAGCCCATCAATACACCGGATGAGGATGAAGAGTTCTTGCTTAAACCAATGAACTGCCCTCACCACTGTGAGATATTTAAATCAAGACCACGTTCATACCGCGACCTACCTGCTCGATTTGCAGAGTTTGGAACAGTTTATCGATATGAGCAATCTGGAGAATTACACGGATTAACACGTGTTAGAGGATTTACGCAGGATGATGCACACATTTTCTGCATGCAGGATCAGGTAAAAGATGAATTCAAGAAGGTAATCGACCTTGTACTATACATCTTCAAAACACTTGACTTCAAAAACTTTAAAGCACAAGTTTCATTAAGAGACCCTGAAGATCCTGATAAGTATATCGGAAGTGATGAAAACTGGAACAAAGCAGAGCAGGCGATTATTGAAGCAGCAAATGAAAAGGGACTGAATTCGGTTATCGAATATGGAGAGGCAGCGTTCTACGGACCGAAGCTTGACTTCATGGTAGAAGATGCACTTGGACGTGAATGGCAGCTTGGAACAATTCAGGTTGACTACAACTTGCCGGAACGATTTGAGCTTGAGTACGTTGGAGCTGATAACCAAAAGCACAGACCGGTGATGATCCACAGAGCACCATTTGGTTCGATGGAAAGATTCGTTGCAGTCCTTCTTGAACACTGTGCGGGTGACTTCCCGTTGTGGTTAACAACAGATCAGGTGGCGATTTTACCGCTTAGTGAGAAATACAATGAATACGCGCAAAACCTTTTAGAATTATTAAAAAATTCCGATATTCGCGGATTCGTTGATGACCGAAACGAGAAGGTAGGTAAGAAAATACGTGAAGCAGAGCTAGGAAAGATCCCATACATGCTGATCGTTGGTGAAAAGGAAGTTGAGAATAACCAAGTTGCGGTTAGACAGCGCGGAGAGGGAGATTTAGGAGTGATGGACGTAAACGAATTTGTGAAACTTATAAATGAAAAAATAGAGCAAGAGCTCGCTTTTAATGCTTAAATAACTGGATGAGAAGACCAAGAAAAAAGTTTGTAAAAAGAGAACCTACAGAACAGCACAAGATCAATGATAAGATCACAGCACGTGAGGTTCGACTAGTAGGAGACGGCCATGAACCTCAAGTACTTTCATTAGAAAAAGCACTTCAACTGGCAGACGAACAAGAGCTCGACCTCGTGGAAATCTCTCCAAAAGCTGAGCCTCCTGTATGTAAGATCATGGACTATAGAAAGTTCCTTTACACACAGAAGAAAAAGCAAAAAGAGTTAAAAGCAAAGCAAAGCAAGGTGGTGATCAAAGAGATCCGTTTCGGACCAAACACTGACGATCATGACTTTAATTTCAAATTGGCTCACGCTCGCAAGTTCTTGGAAGAAGGAAGTAAGCTTAAAGCACACGTTTTCTTCAGAGGTAGAACGATCGTTTTTAAGGACAGAGGGGAACTTCTTCTATTGAAATTGGCGCAGGAACTTGCTGATGTTGGTATCGTAGAGCAAATGCCAAAAATGGAAGGGAAGCGTATGATCATTATGATCAACCCGAAAAAGGATAAGAAATAAGAAGCTAAATATAGAGTAAATTAAAATTTAGAGAGATGCCTAAAATGAAAACTAAATCTAGTGCCAAGAAGAGATTCACGATCACTGGAAGCGGTAAAATCAAAAGAAAGCATGCTTTTAAAAGTCACATTCTAACGAAGAAGACTAAGAAGCAGAAGAGAAATCTTACTCACGCAGGTTTGGTACACAAAGCTGACGAGGGTAATATTAAAGAACAATTGTGCATGAAGTAATCCGAATTAATTCGGATCATACACAGGTTTAGTAAATGTTTAACCAAGTAACGAGTACCCAAGACATCTGAAACATTGATGCACTCTTTATTAAAAAACTTAAAATTATGCCAAGATCAGTAAATCACGTAGCTTCAAGAGCACGCCGTAAAGGTGTAATGAAGCACGCCAAAGGTTACTTTGGAAGAAGAAAAAACGTTTGGACTGTAGCTAAGAACGCCGTTGAAAAAGGGTGGTTGTATGCTTACGAAGGACGTAAACAAAAGAAAAGAAACTTCCGTTCACTATGGATCACGCGTATTAACGCGGGTGCACGTATGCACGGAATGAGCTACTCTCAATTCATGGGAGCTTACAACAAATCAGAAATGAAAATGAACAGAAAAGTTCTTGCTGACCTAGCAATGAACCACCCTGAGGCATTCAAATCTGTAGTTGAAGCTATCAAGAAGTAATTAAAAACACTACTCTATATTTACAAAAAGGCCTCGAGTGATCGAGGCCTTTTTTTGTTAACGAATAACAAGCTGTTTGGTAACCCTGTCCATACCATCAGTAAGAACAATTAAGTACAACCCAGCTGACAACTCCTTATTGATCATTGCAGTTTTTCCCAATACACGTTGTTGCCAGTGCTCATTTCCAAGCATATCAACCACGGACAAATCAACATCCCCTTGGAATGAACTAAGTTCAATAGTAAAAGGGCCGGATGCAGGATTAGGATATATGGTAAAATCTCTGCTCTGTTCTATCTCTCCCACATTCCAAACACCACCTTCGCACGCAATCGTTGATTCGTTGTCATAAAACTGTTTAACCTGAGAGGCAATGGTGAACAGGTTAGATGCGCTGTTTAAATTATCTGTTCCTTCAGCGTAGATAAATGCAAAAGAGCGGTGCACCGTATCGCCCGGAGTCAAAACTGGAGTTATTGTATTGGTGAAAAAGCGTTGATCTCCTGGAGGAAGTCCCTGTCCATATTGACTAAATCCACCTGAAATATTTGGGTCATCATGGAAAACAAACTTTGTGGGCATTCCAAACTCATCCAAATAACTCGACCCATCAGG
>JBMSGX010000146.1:0-5944 GCA_049416285.1 Crocinitomicaceae bacterium
TTACAGTTGTTCTGCGACAATCCAATAAAAGATAAAGCACTGAATCCCAGTGCAACGAATAAATTTCTCATAGCGTGAAATTTCATTTAAGTTGTTGTAGTAGTATTATTTTCTGATAGATCCGGTTTTCACAGAGTCAAGTTTGTCAGCGCGAACTATAACCCTTCCGGTCTTGTGAATTGCATAAACTTTTGTGTCTTCGAACGATTCTCCAACACAAGCCGCATCTAATGAAGCTAATTCTGTAGCACTCTTGAATTCAACAACGCTTCCATCATCAAATTTGATAGAGTGTGCTTCATTTTCGAAGTAATACCCACACCAATCAGCCGCTTCCATAGCAGATTTGATCTGTTCCTGTGAATATTTATTACCTACCTGTGAGATAGTAAATGTAGATTCTTGAGCATTCAAATAATTGAATGTCAGAAAGATAATTGCAGTAGCAATAGTTTTCATAATAGCTTAAGTTACTGTACAGTTGCCCAAAAATACAACAAACCCGCTACAATTCCTTAAAATTATAACATGTTGTTTTTACGGACTATCATAGAACGTCTACGGGTGTGCAAGCGTTTGGTTACAATGAATAATGACAGGTGTTGAATTATTATTTCATGCAATCACATGGAGGATCGAACATGATCTTGGTGTTGGGAAGTGCTTCCTCCCACTTCTTTTGAAATTCAGGACTGAATTTTATGCTTCTTAATTCAAGTAATTTTAAACTTTTAAGCTGAGAAAGTCCATCAGGAAATTTTCGGATAGGATTCTGAAACAGATCGAGTTCTTCCAAACTTTGAAGCGACCCTACACATTCCGGTAAATAGGCGATCTCGTTTGAATGTAATCGTAGAATTTGAAGATTTTCCAGCCTGCAAAGCACTAAAGGAAATACGGTCAATTCATTCTTGCCTAAATCCAAAAACTTCAGCTTAGATAGATTTTCAAACTCCTCAGGAAGCTTGTCTAACTTATTCTTCTCAAGGTTGAGGTATTCCAAATTGTTGAAGTCGAACAATTCTTGCGGCAAAGAATCGAGTTTACTTTTTCGAAAAGAGATGGCATAAACGGTATCGGGATCGCATTCAGCTAACTCATCCCAATCATAGACTTTATAGTCTGACTGACCTAAGACACTGCTAGTTAGAACCAGCGAAAAAAGAACGAATATGTATTTCATCTTCACGGAGTTGATCCCTTAATTCATGAACAGATTCAAACTTCTGTTCATCACGTATTCTAGACAAAAACTGTACCGTGACAAATTCACCGTAGATATCTCTGTCGAAATCGAATAAATGCACTTCGATTGAAACGTCATTTACCCCTCCAATAGTTGGGTTATATCCAACATTGAGCATCCCCTCATAAATACCGTAATCCGAAACGAACACATTTACAGCGTATACACCGGTTGACGGAATCAATTTTATATCTGTCTCGATATCAATGTTTGCTGTTGGATATCCGATCTGTTTACCCATGGATTTACCATGGACAATTCTACCGTGCAACTCAAAAGGCTCTCCGAGATATTGTTCCGCCTTACGCATCTCTCCTTCTGTGATGGCATTGCGGATTTTGGTTGAGCTCACGTTCACCTCATCGATATCCTGTGCAGAGATCTCTATCACCTCAAAACCATAGGTTTCCGCTACCTCTCTAAGAAAATCTATATTTCCCTCCCGGTTTTTTCCAAAGTGATGATCATACCCAATCACTAACTTCTTTACATGAAGCTCATTCACCAGGTAATCACGCACAAACTCTACAGCGGTTAATCGGGAGAACTCTTTTGTGAAGGGATAAACGATCAAATTGTCCAAACCAATTCTACGTAATTTATCCACTTTCTCCACCTGGGTCTGAATCAGCTTTAACCCATGACTTTCGGGATAAAGTACCATCCTGGGATGTGGATAAAATGTAAAAAGCACACTCTCCCCTCCTATTTTTTCAGCTTCTTCATTCAGCCTTTCGATGATCTTTTGATGTCCTACATGCACACCATCAAATGTCCCAATTGTTAAAACGGGATTTTTGATCTCACCTGCTGTAATAAAGTCTCGAAAAATCTTCATGAACTTCTATCTAAATCAAAATTAATCATTTTGATCATTCAGCTCATCCGCACAATTTTTAATTTTCTCACTGATCTCTTCGACTGCCTCTGGATCAAACTGGTACTTATCCGAGATCTGATTCGCTAATGCAGTACATTCACCCACTTCCCTTTTACCATTTTGGACTTCTTTTTGACAATCACAATACTCCTTTACTTCCTGATCAATTGTCTTGTTTTCACAGGATTGCATCGTTAAACAAGCCAGGGAAAATATCAAAACATCAAAAGCTTTCTTCATAAATTCAATTATTTGTTGCAACAATACCACAAAATAGGTATTTTTGCATCGTGTAACGTCTTTATTTATAATTAATCTAAATAGAGATAAGCAAGACTAAAAGCATTAATATGATAACAGTCACAGACGCAGCAAAAAATCAAGCAAACCACCTCATGAGTCAGGATGGAAAAGATGGCTATTTCATTCGTGTAGGAGTGAAAGGCGGTGGTTGTTCGGGATTGATGTACGAGCTTGACTTCGATAATGAAATGAAAGAAGACGATCAATCTTTTGAGGATAACGGAGTAAAAGTCGTAGTGGATAAGAAAAGTTACCTCTATTTAATAGGCACTACCCTTGACTTCTCGGGAGGACTGAACGGAAAAGGATTTGTTTTTGTTAATCCAAACGCAGACCGCACCTGCGGATGCGGTGAATCCTTCTCAATTTAATCAGACAAATGGCAAAGAACTATACAGAAAACGAACTGGCTCAAGACCTCGAAGGACAAGAGTATAAGTTTGGTTTTACAACCGATATAGAGTCTGACAAAGCTCCCAAAGGGCTTAACGAAGACATCATTCGATTTATCTCTGCTAAAAAGAATGAACCTGATTGGCTTCTTGAATTTAGATTAAAGTCATTTAAGGTTTGGCAGAACATGGTCGAGCCAGAATGGGCGCATGTGCAATATAAGAAGCCTGATTTTCAAGATATCACTTACTATGCTGCCCCCAAACAAACTAAGAAATACGAAAGCTGGGACGACGTTGATCCTGAAATGAAGGAAACAATGGCGAAGCTTGGCATTTCTCTGGAGGAACAAAAAAGACTTACAGGAGTAGCTGTTGACTTCGTAATGGACTCCGTGTCTGTCGCGACTTCTTTCAAAGAGAAGCTGAAAGAGCTTGGCATCATTTTCTGCTCGTTCTCGGATGCTGTTCAGGAATATCCGGATCTAGTTCGTGAACATATGGGAACTGTTGTTCCAAACACAGATAACTTTTATGCAGCATTGAATTCCGCCGTATTTACAGACGGATCTTTCTGCTACATTCCAAAAGGTGTAAAGTGTCCAATGGAACTGTCTACCTACTTCCGAATCAACGAAGCAGGAACGGGACAGTTTGAAAGAACATTGGTTATCGCCGATGAAGGTTCATACGTTTCATACTTAGAAGGTTGTACTGCGCCACAGCGTGACGAGAACCAATTACATGCAGCAGTGGTCGAGCTGATCGCAAAGGACGACGCTGAGATCAAGTATTCGACAGTTCAAAACTGGTTCCCCGGGGATAAAGAAGGAAAGGGAGGAGTTTTTAACTTCGTTACTAAACGTGGGATTTGCGGCACAAACAGTAAGATCTCATGGACTCAAGTTGAGACTGGGTCTGCCGTAACATGGAAGTACCCATCTTGTATTCTTAAAGGGGATAATTCAGTTGGCGAGTTCTATTCAGTTGCGGTTACGAATAACTTCCAACAGGCGGACACTGGAACTAAAATGGTACACCTTGGAAAAAACACCAAGAGTACGATCATATCGAAAGGAATTTCTGCGGGTAAATCGCAAAACTCATACAGAGGACTTGTGCAAATACACAAGAATGCTCAAAATGCGCGTAATTTCTCTCAGTGTGATTCACTCTTGATGACTGATGAATGCGGAGCACATACGTTCCCTTATATTGAATGTAAAAACAAGTCTGCAAAGATCGAGCACGAGGCAACAACCTCTAAGATCGGAGAAGACCAGATCTTCTATTGCCTTCAAAGAGGTATCAGTGAAGAAAAAGCGATCAGTTTGATCGTCAATGGGTATTGTAAAGAAGTATTAAATCAATTACCAATGGAATTTGCGGTAGAAGCACAAAAACTGCTTTCTATCAGCCTTGAAGGTTCGGTTGGATAATAATTAGAATAAATGATCAAGATCAATAATCTGCATGCAGAAGTTGAAGGTAAAAAGATCCTTAAAGGACTAAACCTTGAAGTTAAGGCTGGTGAAGTACACGCAATTATGGGGCCTAACGGTGCCGGTAAAAGTACCTTAGCATCAGTTCTTGCTGGAAGAGAGGAATTTGAAGTAACAGAAGGAAGCGTTGAGTTCGACGGAGAAGATCTGTTAGAAATGGATACGGAAGAAAGAGCCAGAGAGGGCCTATTCCTTGCTTTTCAATATCCTGTTGAAATTCCAGGGGTATCGAATATCAACTTCTTGAGAACAGCAATCAATGAGATCAGAGAACATAAAGAAATGGAGCCATTATCGGCGAAAGATTTCATGTCTCTTGTGCGCGAAAAATCTAAGTTGGTAGAATTGGATGCCAAGCTTGCTTCTCGTTCAGTGAATGAAGGATTCTCAGGAGGAGAAAAGAAAAGAAACGAGATCTTCCAAATGGCAATGCTTGATCCAAAACTATCTATCCTAGATGAAACAGACTCAGGATTGGATATTGATGCATTGAGAATTGTAGCGAACGGAGTGAATACATTGAAGAGCGATAAAAACGCTTCAATTGTGATCACACACTACCAAAGACTATTGGATTATATCGTTCCTGACTTTGTTCACGTACTATACGATGGAAAAATCGTTAAGAGCGGGCCAAAAGAGCTTGCTTTAGAGCTCGAAGAAAAAGGATACGACTGGATCAAAGAAGAACTAGCGAACGCTTAATCATGGAAACAATTTCTACGGAAAATACAAATGCATTCTTGGCTAATCTAAAGCCTTCTCAGCTTTCTGCAAACAGTGGAGAGATGGCTCAATTAGCGGAGTCAATTGCACTTCCCACAACTCGTCACGAGAAATGGAAGTATACACGTCTCGGAAAGATCAAGCGCGCTACTTTCAAAACGCCAAGTTCAAACCAACTGGACTCAATCTCGAAATATTCGATCATAGACTGTCCAACATTGGTTTTCGTTAACGGAATCTATAATGAGTCGTTGTCTTCTTTGGATGGAACGGAAGCAAACGTATCACTTTACAGTTTAGACAATCAATTGAATGCAACGACAAGTAAAGAGGAGGATCCGTTCGAGGCAATGAATATTGCTTTTCTGACGGGCGGAGCAGAAATAACTATCTCCAAAGGGAAAGTTATGACAACACCGCTTCAGGTGATCAACATTAATACAGAAGATAACACAAATGTGAATCTTCGTTTAAAAGTAACAGCTGAGGCAAACGCTCAAGGCGAGATCCTCGTGAGCAACTTCGGAACAAGTACTGGGAGCTTTACAAACCTTGCAATTGACACCAAAATTTGTCAAAACGCTCACTTGAAGATCAATAAGCTTCAATATGATAGCTCTGACAACTTCACAATTTCAAATGAAGCTGTTAGCCAGGATCGCGACAGCGTGTTTACGATCAACACATTCACTTTGAATGGTGGATTGGTTCGCAACAACTTGTACATTTCAGTTGACGGTGAAAATTGTGAATCTAATTTATACGGCGCCTATATCCTCAAAGGTAATCAGCACGTAGATAATCATACTGTTGTTGATCAGCGCATGCCTAACTGCGAGTCGAATGAACTTTACAAAGGTGTGATGGATGAGAAATCTACAGCCGTTTTCAATGG
>JBMSGX010000147.1:0-5935 GCA_049416285.1 Crocinitomicaceae bacterium
ATTCAGAAAACCGCTCCAACGACTGAATCATGGTACGGTGTAATGAACAAACCGTTCACGATCAATGCGAAGAAAGGACTCATGGAAGATTACTACGACTTCTTCCTAGACCGTATGGCATTGACTGAATTTGATGATGTGATCTCACCCGATAATTTCTTCTGGAAAAACCTCAAGGCACACCCGAATTACGATGAATACCGAAAAGAACGTGACTGGCTGCAATATCTGAATAAAGCTGCTTGTCCAACCATGGTAGTTGGCGGCTGGACAGATGAGCAAAACCTTTTTGGGATCATTAAATCGTTCCGTAAAATGAATGCAGATGCACCAAATAGCAATGCGCGATTAGTTTTGGGGCCATGGTCTCACGGGCATCCACGGTTAAGACAGGGAAGTTATAAACTGGGTGACATTTACTACGGTGACAGTTTGTGTGAAGACTATCAGCGCGATGTTGAATTCAGGTATTTTGAGCATCACCTGAAAGGAAGAGGAGAGGACCTTGATTTTACGGCAAAAGTCTTCAATATGGGGACCCATGAATGGGAAACGTATAATAATGATCCTTTTTCTGCGGCAAAAGACACAGTAACGATGTTCCTAAACCCTGAAGGAAAACTTCACAGCAAAAAGTCTGGAGGAAATGTTGAATTTGTATCAGATCCATTTCATCCTGTTCCTGTGATCGAAGATGATTTCTTTCACACACTAACACCAAAGTATTATATGAATGCAGATCAGCGATTTGCTTCTAAGCGTCCGGATGTGATGACCTTCACTTCTGATGTGTTGAAAGAAGAACTGGATGTCAACGGTGTTATCCGTGCTTTGATTGATTTTTCAACGGACCACAGAGATGCTGACCTATATGTAAAGGTGATAGATGTCTTACCAATGGACAGAGAACCGGACAGTACAGATGCGGAGGGTGTAAAAATGAACGGTTATCAGAAACTCGTGCGTGTAGGTTACATTCGAGGACGTTATCGCGAAAACTTCTCTGAACCACAACCGTTTAAACCCAATAAAAAAACAACGGTAGAAGTGCCGCTGTTAGAAGTGTGTCACACATTTGAAAAGGGGCATAAGATCATGATCCAGGTGCAGAGCTCAATGTTCCCGCTCTTTGATCTGAATCCTCAAAACTACGTGAAGAACATTTACGAGGCCGAACGTTCAGAATTTGAAAAAGCCACACACAAAGTGTATGGCTCTAGCAAAATTCTTTTTCCAGTGAATAGAGATTAGATCTGCTTGAATCGTAATTTGATTCGGTACGTTTCGTTCTCTTCGTATTTCTTTACGCTGATCTTTTCCATCTCTTCGATAACGCGATCGTTCAATGTTGGATCACATCCATCGATGTCTAGTACGTTGATCGCTCCATTTACAATGTTGAATGTCACTGTTACTTTCTCTTGCGAAAGGTGATCCAATGTCACTCCTTTCAATGAAACGCTCACTTTTGAACGGATCTTTTTTGTCAATTCCGGCTCGTTTCCGGCGAATGCTGATGTGCTCATTAAAATGGCAACTGCTAAAACTGTTAAAACTTTCATAACTACTACTTTTTAATTATCGATTTCTTATCTGTAAGACTTCTTGAGATCTAATTAGTTACAGGGGAATCTATTTTTCTACTTGAACGGACAGCCTCCGGGCTAAGTGGTAAAAAGGCGTACATATTCGGTTTGAATAGCTCCTTTATTCGTAATTTCGTGTCTCAATAACCCAAGAAGATATGATCACGAAGCAACAGATCTCCCGCAATACATCTGAAAAACTATTCGAAGAAGCGAAGCAATACTTTCCAGGTGGAGTGAACTCTCCGGTACGTGCTTTCAAATCAGTTGAGGGTGCTCCTTTGTTCATAAAGAAGGGGAAGGGACATCAGATCTGGGATGAAGACGGAAACTGTTTCACAGACTTCTGCTGCAGCTGGGGACCATTGATCCTTGGACATGCACATCAGGGCGTATTAGATAAGGTGACTGCGGCGCTGCAAAACGGCTCGAGCTTCGGAACACCAACTGTTCTTGAAAATGAATTGGGTAAACTGATCCTGGATCGTAACCCGTTTATAGATAAGATCCGATTTGTGAGCTCAGGTACAGAGGCTGTAATGTCTGCTTTGCGCCTTGCTCGAGGAATTACGGGACGTAAGAAAGTAGTGAAGTTTGAAGGATGTTATCATGGTCACGTAGATTCTATGTTGGTAAAAGCAGGAAGTGGATTAGCAACATTAGGAACGTCTTCAAGTGCGGGCGTGCCCGAAGAGTATGCAAACGAAACCCTTGTACTTCCATTGAACGACATTGAGGCACTTCACGATTGCTTTAAAGAATATGCAGAAGAAATTGCCTGTGTGATCATCGAGCCAATTCCGGCAAATAACGGATTATTGCTTCAAGACAAATCCTTCCTTCAGGAGTTACGTCAAGTATGTACAGACAATTGCGCTTTATTGATCTTTGATGAAGTTATCTCAGGATTCAGAGTTGGCTTTAACGGAGCCGCAGGTTTATATAATATCGATCCGGACATTATAACTTATGGTAAGATCATTGGAGGTGGACTTCCTGTTGGCGCTTACGGCGCGAAGAAGGAGTTTATGTCGAAGGTTGCTCCGGACGGACCGGTTTACCAAGCCGGAACACTTTCAGGAAACCCGGTAGCTATGGCTGCTGGAATTGCACAGCTTTCTGAGTGCGCAAAAGAAGGTTTCTATGAAGATCAGGAAGCGCGTACGAATGAGTTCGCTTCAAAAATAAATGCTCATGCAGCTGCAAAAGGATACGATTTCGAAATGGTACATATCGGTTCCATCTTCTGGTTGTCATTCGCAGGGAAGAAACGCATTACAAAAGCAGATCAGATCGATCCGGACATGTCGATGTTCAAGCATTTATTTGCTGCATTGCTCGAAAGAGGTGTTTACCTTGGTCCTAGTGGATATGAAGTGGGGTTCGTATCAGCTGCGCATACAAGAGAAGTGTTGGCTGAAGCAGCCGAAGCTTTCTGTGAAAGTTTGGACGAGATCTACTCGTAACCGCACTCCTTTTTCTTTTCTCTCATCGCATCACCACCCATGGTGTAGAAATCAACACATGCTGAATCTTTAGCAGCGCGAAGTTCTTGGATCTTTAATTCGTCCTCTTGCTGTGCACCTCTTTCCAATAACTCCTTAGAGAAGTTATTGAGTTTTTCTCCTGCTTCCATGCAGTCACAAAACTTATCATCACGTTTAGAGCATGAAACCGTTATCGCGGCAACGAACAAACCAAGTATCCAGATGTTTTTCATAGGATCAAAGCTAACAAAAAAAGCCACCCTGCTGGATGGCTTTCAGATCTCTGTGTTATTACCTTATTAATTGGTCTTTTTTTGCTGCACTTTCATTTTGCGCTGCATTTTAACCTTCTTCTCTACGTTTCCAACCGGTTTCTTTCCTTCTAACTCCTTCAGTTTCATCTCAGCCTCCTCTCCGTAATATACCTTCTCCTTCTTTTTGTCTCCGCTACTTTTGGTAACTGTTAACTTCTTCTCACCATTTACCTCTTCCATCTTCACTTCAACTGTTTCCTGGTCCGAAGTAAGGTTCTGATGTTCTCCTTTTATTTCCTCTAGTTTTTTGTCAGCCGCTTCACCAACGAAAACCTCCTCTGTAACCTTTCCGTTGTCATCTGTCTTAATTACAAGCTTCTTCTGACCGTTTTCTTCAGTCATTTCAACTTCTTTTTTGATCTCACGCTTCTGTGTTTCTTTCTGTTGAGCAAAAGATACTGCTGTGATCATTGCAAAGGCACCTGCTAAGAGTAATTGCTTTTTCATAAAATTGAATTTTGGTGTTACAATAATACGGTATTCTTACAATAGTTTGAAATAGAAAGTGTTAAGCTGTGTTAAAAGCGAACTATAAGGCTCTTTAATATCTTTTCTAACTTTACATGAAACACTTAGAGTATGTCTAAACTGCCACATGTAGGAACCACCATTTTTACCGTGATGTCAAAATTGGCGTCAGAACACAATGCGATCAATCTCTCACAGGGATTTCCAAACTTCCCCGTAGATGAGAAGTTACAGTCCATTTTGAAGGAAAAAGCGACAGAAAATGTTCATCAATACATGCCTATGCCGGGCAACGAACAGCTGAGAACCAAGGTCAGTGCCATGATCGAGAAACAATATAAATCTTCATCCAGCCCAGACGATGTATTAATCACCGCAGGCGCAACTCAAGGGCTTTTTACAGCTATCATGGCTATCGTTGGTGAGGGAGATGAAGTAGTCATTCTTGACCCAAGCTACGACTCCTATGATCCTGCTGTACGGTTGGCGGGAGGTGTTCCGAAACGCGTTCAGTTAAAAAGCGATTTTACACCCGATTGGCAGGCGGTCAACAATGCCATTACAGCCAAAACAAAAATGATCATCACCAATAATCCTCACAATCCTTCGGGTAGGATCTGGGAGCAACGTGATCTTGATCAGATGGAACGCATTATGAGCTACCACCCCGAGCTTGTTTGGCTTTCAGATGAGGTATATGAGTTTATCACTTTCGAAGGGCAGCACTTGTCTGCACATCACTTGCCTAAGTTCAGTGAACGTATCATCATCACCTCGTCTTTTGGTAAAACATTTCATATTACGGGCTGGAAGATCGGATACATCTTCGCGAAAGGAACTTTGATGGAGGAGATCAAGAAGGTGCACCAATTCAATGTTTTTTGTGTGAACAGCGTTTCACAGGCTGTCCTTTCTGAATACCTTGATCATGTTGATGTAAGTCAGCTAGGAGCCTTTTATCAGCAGAAGAGAGATCTGTTCAGGTCATTATTGGCGGACAGTAAGTTCGAGTTATTGCCCTGTGAGGGGACCTACTTTCAAGCAGCGAGCTATGCGAATATAAGTGATGCTCCAGATACTGAATTTTGTAAAGAATTGACTACGAAGTATGGCGTGGCGGCAATTCCAATGTCGGTTTTCAATGCCGATGGAACGGATAATAAAACCATTCGTTTTTGCTTTGCTAAAGACGACGACACACTTATTAAAGCAGCTGAGAAACTATGCAGAATTTAACTGTAACACTTGTACAAGCCGAACAGGCCTGGGAGGACAAAGCAGCCAACTTAAGGCATTATGAGACGCTCCTAAAAGATGTGTCGGATACCGAACTGATCGTGCTTCCCGAGATGTTTCACACTTCTTTCACGATGAATGCTGCTGTGCACGCTGAAAAATTAAGTGATGGTGAAGGCATCAATTGGTTGAAGCAAATGGCCCAAATCAAACATTGTTGTATCTATACCTCATTAATCATCGAAGAGAATAATGCGTTCTTTAACATGGGGATTTTCGTTCGTCCGGATGGGAAAATGGAAACATACGCGAAACGTAAAACATTTGGTTTGGCACGTGAAGATCAGTACTATGCTGCTGGGGATAAGGAACAAATCGTTGAGTTGAACGGATGGAAGCTTCAATTACAGATCTGCTATGATCTGCGCTTCCCTGAGATGGTTCGTAACAGGATAGTAGATGAAGAACCGGCATATGATGCAATTCTATACGTCGCAAATTGGCCGGAAAAACGCAGCACCCATTGGAAATCATTATTACAAGCCAGAGCTATTGAAAACCAATGCTATGTTGTTGGTGTGAATCGTGTAGGTAAAGATGGAAACGGATTGATTTATTCAGGTGATTCAGGTGTATATGACCCTCTTGGTGTCTATGACCCACTAACTCCGCACAAAGAACAGGTGAAAACCATACATCTCGATGTTAATGTGTTAAAAAATACGAGAAGTGCACTTCCTTTTCTCAAAGACAGCTAATCCAACCATTTGACAGCTAGTTTCGTTCGATAGATTGTCGTATATTTACGCGACTTTAATTAAATCAATGAACATGAAAAAAGTTT
>JBMSGX010000148.1:0-5903 GCA_049416285.1 Crocinitomicaceae bacterium
GTGAATTACGCAACCAAAGTGATGTTAGGTGAGAAGAAAGTGAAAGACTTTAACTTCCAACCAAAGCAGAAAGGATACGCTATCAAGATTCCTGTATTCTCATACTCTAAGTTCCCTGAAGTGAAAAAGGAACTTGGGCCTGAGATGAAATCAACGGGAGAGGCAATTCGTTTCATCGACTCATTGAGAGATCCATTCTTCATGAAGATCTATTCTGAGCGAAATATGCACCTTTCTAAATAATGGTAGAAGCGAGTGTTACCGGTTTAGTTCGTACACTCCTGATCATCATTGGGGTGTTCGTCCTTTTGCGTTTTCTGGGTCAATTAATGACTGCTAAGAGAAACATGGAGGAGGAACGCAAACTGAATGAGCAGCAACGCAAGTTCAATCAAGAAAAAGAAAGGAAACGTAAAAACCTGGGAAAGACCTCTATTCTGAAGAGGAGCCAGGGTTCTGATAACATTCAAGATGTTGACTATGAGGAGATGTAAGCACGTCTCCTCATCAACATTTTGATTATCTTCATATCCACATATAAGTAAAAGACATTCTATGAATATTTCCGCGTTTTTTAAGAAGAACTGGATCCATTTTGCAATTCTGGGATCTTTCCTGATCACCATGTATGCTTATTTCAATGTTCAATTCCAGGGGTATGGATTGCAGCAGCATGATGTGCAGCAATTCAAGGGAATGTCGAATGAAATAGCTTATTTCAGAGAAGTTACCGGTGAGGAACCGCTTTGGACAAACTCAATGTTTGGAGGGATGCCTGCTGCGCAGATCTCAGTGATCTACAAAGGGAATATTTTCAAGGACATCGTAACAGGTTTCATGAACTTGTTTCCTTCTCCTGCGGGAATCTTTTTGCTTCACCTATTAGGATTTTACATATTGGGGTTATGCTTAAGACTCAAACCGCTCATTGCGGCATTTGGAGCATTTGCTTTTGCATTTGCCAGCTATGAGATAGTTATTCTACAGGCGGGACACAACTCTAAGGCTATGGCTGTTGCTTTTACACCAGCTGTATTGGGAGCGTTCATCATGGCATTCAGAAGGAATTGGAAATGGGGAGCAGCGCTGTCCGCATTGTTCATGACATTTGAGTTGGCAATGAACCATCTTCAGGTGACGTATTATCTTGCTTTTGTGCTGTTCTTCGTGGGAATATTTTTCTTAGTGGAAGCAATTCAAAAGAAAGAATTCAAACAGTTCGGAATCACTTCGGCAGCTGTCATAGGAGGTTATTTGATCGCACTCATGATCAACTATGGAAACATCAGCTTGACAAACTCATATGCTAAGCACACTATTCGTGGAGGTAATGATCTAACGATGGATGCAAACGGAGAAGAGCTTGTAAAAGGCACGGCAGGTCTCGACAAAGATTATATTACAAACTGGAGCTACGGAGTAGATGAGTCGTTCACTTTAGTATCTCCATATGTTAAAGGTTCACATTCTGCACAGATCTCGAACACTGCATTCGCCGAAATGGTAAAGAATTCATCTCGTTCACGTGCAGAAAAGAAAGAAGTCCTGGAGGCACCATTTCCATTGTATTACGGCGATCAACCCTTTACCTCAGGTCCGGTGTATCTAGGGGTATTGGTGATGTTCCTATCATTATTGGGATTATTCTTACTTAATGATAAGATCAAATGGTATTTATTTGCTGTGTCGGTATTAGCGTTGATGCTTTCTTGGGGTAAGAACTTTATGCCACTCACAGATTTCTTCATTGATAATTTTCCGGGGTACAATAAGTTCAGAACGGTAACGATCATTTTGGTGTTGCTCGAGCTTTGCCTTCCGGTTATTGGCGTCCTGTTACTGCAGAAACTGTGGGAAGAGCGAGAGGCGATCAAGGAAAAGAAAAAGATGTTCCTAGTAGGGTCCGGGGTGTTCCTTATAGTTCTACTGGGATTGAAGTTTGTAGGTCTCGGTGATGGGTATGCAAGTATGCAGGAGAAAGAGCGAATGGAGAAAGAAACTCTGATCGCTGAGCAAACCAAAAGTATTTATGATATGCCGGTGCAGCAATTAGCTGAATACGGAATAGATAAGAATAACAAGCAACAAATGGATGCGGTGATCAATCAGCAAGTAGAAGCTATTTCTGATCAGTATGAGGCTACAAGAGGTGTTCGTGCTGAAATTTTTAGTTCATCGACATCACGCTCTATGATCATCGGAGTGTTGGGTATAGGTTTGGTGGCAATGTTATTTTACACGAATGTTAATACCGCACTTGTTGTTTTAGGGCTGATTGTATTACAATTGATAGATCTTGTACCTGTCGATAGAAATTATCTGGGCGACGAGAAGGATGAGCGTGGAAACTATGTTCATTGGGTAGAGCGCGCGAAAATGCAATATCCGCTTGCTCCAACACCAATGGATCAGCAGATCATGAGTATGGAGCTTGCTCAAAATCCCGAGTTGCAAAAAGCAATTGATGAAGGCGAGAAGAGAGGTAGAGCAAAAGCACAGGATCTTGGATACAGAAGTGGAGATAAGAGCCGTGTAGTAGAATCTTATAAATTCCAGGCACTGAATATGGCTACAAACTATCGCGTAATGGAGTTTGACGGTTTCTGGGGAAGTTCAAGAGCTTCTTACTACCACAAATCTATTGGTGGATATCATGGGGCGAAACTAAGAAGCATTCAAAACTTAAATGAGTTCCACATTTCACGCTCGAACAATGCTGTTTTGAACATGTTGAACATTAAATACATTGTTCAAGGTGCGAATGTACGCCCAAATAGAGGTGCGCTAGGGAATGCGTGGTTCGTTAGAGAAGTGAAGACGGTACAAACAGCGGATGAAGAAATCACTGCCTTAGGTAAAAAGATGCGCGCAACGAACATTGGTGGAGGAAAATTATTGCTCGGAGAGAGCAGTGCAAATTCATTTGAGGTTTCGGATGGGCAACGTCTGAAATATGTTGCCGCAACAGGTGATACTGTGGATGTTCCATTACACAGTGGAGTTGACAATGGCCGTGAAGGTTATTTTGTGCGTGATGTGAATGGTCAAACAGGATACCTGCCTAAGGTTTCTATCGAGCAGGACTCAACATCATTCGAGAAGCTCGTGTTAATGGAGAAACTATATGATTTCGATCCAAGATCAGAAGCTGTTATGCAGGAGTCGTTTGCTAAGTCGCTTTCATCTCAGAAGTTTACTGGCGAAGGGTCGATATCGATGAAGGATTACGCTCCAAACAAGATCACTTATACTGCAGATGTTAAGGAAAATCAATTGGCGATTTTCTCTGAGATCTATTACCCAGAGGGTTGGGTAGCGAAGGTCGACGGAAAGGAGGTAGATATCAAGAAAGTAAACTATGCATTAAGAGGTTTGGAAGTTCCAGCTGGTAAGCATGAGATCGTTTTTGAATTTGATCTTCCGGCTTATCATACAGCAGGCACTATGGCTTATGTAGGCTCATTCCTGATAATCCTTTTATTAGGATTCCTGGGATATACGGAAACTAAAACGACGAAAGAATCATAGCTTCGCTATGGCGTCTAAATAACGCTGTGTTGTTTGTCCATCTACCTTGTGCACATAATTCTTGATGTACTCTTCATAGTAAATAGTGCGATCTATTGTACCGTCGAGCATGTTATCAATGGCTGTTTTTAATTCAGATGCATTCGTCACCTGCTCAGCGATGTGATATTCTGCATAATGCGCGATATCCTCTCTTAAAGGATCGTAGGTAATTATTGGCTTGTTGAAGAACGTAGCTTCACCACCTACTGTCGAGAAGCAAGTAATGACAACATCGCTGGTTGCTAACAATTGATATAAGTCTGCCTCTTCAGAAACAACGGTACAATTCTCGGCTTTTTGTTCCTCAATGAGCTGTGTGTAATATTCTTTGTTTTCTGCAGGGTGGATCTTAATGATCAGGAATTGATCAGCTTCAACCTTAACAGCATTGATTACATCGATCGCTGCCCGTTTTCTGATGTTTTCATCCTTCTGAGGCTGACTGGCAAAAAGCACCCATTTTTTATCAGTTGGAAAAGGGTGATTGACTTCAGTCTTTTTCGTTGATCTATAGCCGTGAACAAGATCAGTTCGTAGCTGACCAAGTGTAATTGTATTAGCTGTATTATAGCAACTGTGAGACGCTAAAAAGTCTTTCCATTTTTCTCCCCAAACATATGTCTGATCCGGGATAGGTGAGTATTTCGATTCACTCTCCAGGAAATTGTAGGAAATATTACCTGGCCCGATAACACCATGCTGAATACCAACCGTTTTGATGTTCAATGATTTTGCTGCGTCTAGAATAGATCTTTCGTTTGAGCTGTGCTCCGAGATAGTGATAACTGATTGAATAGAGCTGTTCTCAAAATAGTCTTTATACATCAAGTATTGCAACATGTATAGACGGGTGCTACTATTCAATGCAATGATCTCCTTTAAGATCCACAGTTCATTATCGGTGAGAGAATCTTTCCAATTAGCAGGCAGACTGGAAACTTTAGAAAGGAATGTGTTGATTCTATTTTGATAGCCTTTGATCGATGTTGCGCTTCTCAGCCAGATGTAATCACTGGATATGACCGAATAGTTAGTTGTTTTTTGAATGTCAACATTTTCTGTTCTTTCCTGACCTGGCTTCGGCATAACAGAAAGGTCAAGTACTGCGAAATCACTAGGGTTACCAGATTTCAACAGGTTCACATAGTATCGATTAAAGACACCCTCATCATTATATCCCGGTTTGCCATTCTCAGCATTCACAAGTACTAAATGCTTTGCATTCTTTCCTTTTTTAGAAATAGATGAAGAGAGACCGTTTCTCAACATAGAAAAACCTACTTTCAACATTGAAGCTTTCGATGTGGATGATTCTACCGGACAGGATGTAAGCTGCAGGTCAACGGTGGAAACATTATCAAAGATCTTCTTCAAATGCATATCTTCCGAGAACACGGTCAAAAATCCGTATTTCTTCTTTAGTTCATTGATCAATTCAACAGAGTAGAGTAGCTGTCTTAATTTGAAGTAGATTCTAAATCGGTGATAATACCAAATATATGCGTTGTCAAACTTGAGTTCTTCCATGATCGAAAGACCGTCCTTATTTACGAGTGTAAACGCATTCAACTGATCTTCAGCCTGTTTATTCAGCGCTTTTTTCTTGTCATGGTCAATATCAGCCAATTCAACATGCGCGTAGTGATCTTTGTTGTGTTCAAAATGTGTCACGTCAGTAAAGATCTCGAGAGAATCCAGTTTATCATCCTTAACTATTCTCCTTAGGTCGGGATGACAATCACATAAAATTAAAACCGCTTTTTTGTACGCTGACATTTAAGTAAGATACTTATTAAGGACTATTTCAGCAAGGTCCCAGTCCAAAGGTGTGTCGAGATCTATTGAATGAAGATCCGACATCTCATATTTTTTTACTTTATCAAATTCAGCAATGGGCTTGGTTTTTAAGGATTCGATACTCATAACGTATATTGCTCCATTGTATGCATATACGTTAGGACAATCTTGTCTTCTTGTGAATACACCTTCTTTAGAAAGCTGTAAAAATCCATTTTCTCCTTCTTCGAACATTGTATAGTATGGATTCTCTTCCGGTACTTTTACGGAGACAACCATATCCGTTTCATCGTCAAACAATGCTAGAGCAGCTTTGATGTGTTCTGACGTTCTGAATGGTGAAGTAGGTTGTAGCAGAACTACTGTGTTGTAGCTCTTACCTTGCTTTTCCATGTAATCAATTGCATGAAGTATCACATCCTGAGAAGTTGCTGTATCAGATGAGAGATTTTCTGGTCTTAAAAAAGGAACGTTAAGTCCACATTTTTCAGCGACTGCTATAATTTCTTCACCGTCTGTACTAACCAAAATATCCT
>JBMSGX010000149.1:0-5902 GCA_049416285.1 Crocinitomicaceae bacterium
GCAATAGAGTTAAACTTTTACACGTGTATTAACATCTGCTCTCGTTATCGCCCCAACCTTTTGTCACTAGAGAACGATCAGCTGATTGCGTGTTATGTTCGAAGCGAAGCGGTCTCTGATATCATTCTTACTACCGAAAAATAGGTATTACAGGATGTGCAACTCACCTGAACCTGGTAATTCATGTAAACAAGCCCTTTAAAAACCTCGGCTTTCTAATTTTATGATGACCAGTTTGGTAATATATTATTCTGACTTATCTACTTTTTGCAATATTTTTTTTAAACCTTTTACACCCAAGTTGATTATATCTGCTATAATACGCAACTAATGAAAGAAACAATAATCAACGCCATCCTCACCATCGTCCTACTACTTACCACTTATTTCTTTTTAATGGTGGCACTGGGATTAGAGCATAACTTCAGTTTAAGAATCCTAAATGCCGTCTTTATGCTGGGGGGACTCTACTGGGCCATAAGGAAAGTAGGATTTGAGCACGGTGACAACTTCAATTACTTCAGTGGAGCCAGTACAGGGGTGATCATCAGTATCGGAGTGGGTATCTTATTTTCAACCATCATAGGAATCTACTTAGCACTTAATCCCGCCTTCATGATGGAAATTAAGGCAACGGAGCCCCAAGGAGAATACCTAAATCCCGTCGGCTTGTCATTATTAATCTTTATTGAAGCATTAGCCTCAGGGATATTATTTACGTACGGTAGTTTACAGTATTTGAAGTCGAGTAGACTAGAAAACATTCATAGTTAAGGACTGTTCAGGGCTTCCGTTAATGGACCGATCAAAGCTTTTCATCACTAGCAAATGAAGTAAAGCTTGTGAATACTTGTAGAAGGTCCATGGTATAGTGGGTACAAATTCGTGGAGTGCTACCATCACAAATTTTCCTTTCAATACTGATCTGAACTCGAGCCATCCTTGTTCACGTCTTTTCACAAGTAAACCACCTGTGATGAAGTATAATAAACGATCGTCATTACTTCTTTCTTCGATCAGGCTTAATTCGAGAATCTTGATTCCTACTAAACGTAAAGTATACACCTGCTTCTTTTCTACTCTTACACGCAACAGCCCAAATGATTTTTTCTGTAACCAGTACGGATAGTACTTGCCGATTGAAAAGGCTGTCCACCCTTGAGCAGCAGTCATCCTTTGCACGCTTCGCACTGTGTTTCGTTCTTCAGGGGTATTAATTCTTAAAGGAATAGCAGGAAGCTTTGCTGCCTGAACGTGTGCCAGTGTACTTTCCAATGAAATTTCTCCTAGCCATTGATCTGATTCCTTTTCGCTGATCTTCATTTCATGGGTAAGGCTTTCGATCAGCGGTGATACCAACGCATAGGAGGTGGATGAAAACTTTGATACCCACCATTTTGAGAAACTCACGCCGTTTATTGGAACGCCTAACCATACTCTTTTCAATCCTAATAGCGCTGCTGTTTTCTTCATGAGCTCGAAGTAGGTGACAGCTTTTGGACCTCCAACATTAACAGAACGATTAAAGTAAATCGAATTCCCTATTGTGATAGAGAGAAATGCCAAGAGCTCCCTTATATCTACGGGCTGACATGCATTAGACGTCCATTTAGGACAAATCAATACTGGTAAGTTTTGTATCAGGTTTCTCATTAACTGAAATGAAGACCCCCCCGGTCCAATGACAATGGATGCTCTGATGCTGGTAACGGGCACATCTCCCTGCTTTAGTGTCTCTTCAACTTCTAGTCTACTTTCAAGATGCTTCGATAATTTAGATGTGTTGTTAGGTATAATCCCACCGATGTATATGACCTGTTTGACCTTCTGCTTACTTGCTGCTTTTCTGAAATTATCAGCCAGCAATAAATCCATATCTTCAAATGATCCCTGCGTGAGACGAGTTTGAGGAAGCATGCTATGAATCAAGTAAATGGCGACATCAACGTCTTTTAATGCCGCCGTTGTATCCGTCAAGGAATATAAATCCGTGGTTCTCCAAATAACATTTTGCCTAATGGTACTTATCGCAGTTTTACGGCTTAATGCCAGGATTTCATACTCCTGGTGCATGGACTCTATGATCCATCGCCCTACAAAACCCGAAGCACCCGCTATCGCAATCTTTCGCTTCATACGCTCAAATCACCAGCTCATTGTGCCCGGAGCACCCTTAAAGGGTCCAAGTAGATTTGATGTAATCCATCCACCATAGAAATCGCCCTCCTGAGCATCTACGGACTCACCATTAACAAAGCATCGATCCGCTTTAGAAGCATATACTGCTATATGACCTTCAATCATTTGATAGCTCGAATTTGGTGTATGATAAACCCATCCAAAATTGATAATACGCCTCCCATGCAGCAAAAGGTCGAAGTAGTTAGCAATACCTTTAAACTCACAAAATGTCTTGTGCCGGTTTTCCTTTAATAATCCCGGCTTGAATGCTGTTAACGGTAGATAATAATTTGGGGGATGACTTGTCTCCATAAACTTTATTGCCCGATTTGTATCTACTAATAGAACATCCTCATGTAAGATTCTAATATTACCAGTAAATGGCTCAAGCTTCGGAGGCCTTGGGTAGTCCCAAACAGATTCTCGTTTATCTTGTGGATTCACAGGTTTGTTTACCATGAATTGGAAACTGCCTGTATCTCTGATTGTTAAAAAAACTATGACATGTGCGGTTAATACATCTATGGACTAAACCTCTAACTTGTCGCTTTTCAATTTTGAGTATTGTTCGGTGATCAATAATACTAAAACACCAAAAAAGATGGAGACCACAATCAAAATATCATTCACTAAACCATCAACGCTGAAGGAGATTCTTATCAGGATGGTCGATATAATAAATCCTGAATTTCGAATGAATGTGTGGAACTGTGTCGTATGAAAAAATGAAAACAGTAATAAAAGCACGTCTGTCAGAATAAGTAATGTAAAAAACTGATCATAGAAGATATTGTTTACATCGATAAGGTTACCGTCATCGGTGTGCAAGCGGAGCATCTTAACTGCTTCCATCGCCCATTCGTAGAAAGAAAATGCCGCCATGCCCAGTATCACAGGGACCAACAAAGCAGCCATCACCTTCTTTCTTTCTATAAACACAACGACATTTGGAGGTAAACTTTTTTTATTTCCGCCTCTACTCTTCCGCTTACTATTTAAACGATGAAACCAGTAAATAAGAAAAAATATAATTAAGGTAGACAGAATGTCATAGGTGAATTGTAGATCGTTTTGATTAAGGAACCATTCAGATTCTAAATCAAGATAAGATAAGTCTTTAAAAATGCGTCTAACAACGATTAAGGCAATGATCTCATATTGTTTTGCGATGTAATTTGATATTGATTTTGGAATAAAATAGACTAGCAAATAGACTTCAAAAAAAAGTATAAAAGAGAACGGGGTGTAAATAGCTGAGATTGGATTTGTCAAAAGCTTTGATGGTTCATCAAGCGCTATAAATCCATTGTTGACCAGCGTAATTAAAAACAAATGAACTAGGAAACTCAGTATTGCAATCCAGATAATAATAGTTTCTGCTTTCTCCTTGCTTCGATTTGAAAGGACTAGGTCATAATACGAAAAGAATAATTTTTTAAACATATAATTCATATTGTTTCAAAGCTTATTTCATCTTAAGATGACAGCTGAAACTAATTGATATTCAGTAAGATCAACAATAAATCTTGTGAAAAGTTATATCCAATAGATAAGCGCATGGCTAAAAACATCATAGTAAACGAACTTAAGTCCTGTAACACCGATCCCATAAGTGGTTTCACAAGAAATGGATGCCGTGAAACAGACCCCTAAGGATCAGGGTTTGAGACAGTCTGACTTTTGGAACAAAACCATGTGAAAGAAAGGAATTATCTAATTGAAGATCTTATGTGAAATAACATATCTGATGATAAGTAGAGCTTGTTCTGCACAGGTACTGACTATATCGTGCTATTTATCTGCGAAGAGTAAAATCAGTGGGATTAACCCTACTATGCAAAAGGAATCAAAACAGAAAAAGTAGTTCCTTCTCCAAGCTTTGAATGAACTTCGATTTTAGCCCCAAGAAAATCAACATATGACTTAACGATGGCTAAACCTAATCCGATTGATGGCTCGCCAGCAGTAGGTACCGCACTTAGTTTACTATACTTTTCAAATAATCTCGGCAGTTCCTCAGTTGCTATCCCCGGCCCCTCATCACTTATTGCAAGTTTCACGTGGTCTTGGATTGTACTCATTAGCACAAGGACGCGACTGCCCTTCTCACTGAATTTAATTGCGTTTGAAATTAGGTTATCCAATACCTGCATTAGATAAAAAGGATCTGTCATTATTGAACGAGGCTCTGACTCCTTTATTAGTCTTAGTTCAATCTGCTTCTCCTCTGCCCACCCCCGATGTTGATCCAATAATTGCCCGACTAAAGGCGACAAGTCGGTGGGTTGCAGCTTAAGTTCATTTGATCCCTGCTCAATCGCATTCGTGTCAAGCACTTTGGAAATCATTTGTTTCATACGCTCAACAGCTTGCTGAGAAAGTCCATTTAACTTCTTCTCTTGCTCCGTCAGGTTTGGGTTTGAAGAAATGAACTGAGACGCGCCTTGAACGGTAGTCAGTGGTGATCTTAAATCATGTGCTATGATCTTGATCAATTCATTTTTATCTTGATTGAGCTTTTGTAACACCACATTTTGATTCTCAATCTCATTTTGTTTGAGCACCAACTGATCATTTGCTTTGGATTTCAGTAAGTACCTGACAACCAGCAGAATCACTGCCATCGTAAAGGTGACAATTACACCCCATAATAATGCCAATTGCCTGGTTCTGTTTTTCTCTTGAATAGCAGCCTTTAGCAGTTCTTCATTCTGCAACTCTTTTTCTTGCTGAGATACGATGATCTCTTCAAATGGTCCAAATTCTGCTGACCTAGAAATTCTTCTAATGATCTGTCCTATCTCGTTGCCAAAATACTTATTAAGTATGCGATCACGATCTACAACAAATTGGTCACTATGAAAATATAAATCTACAGGTTCACTCCAATCAGATCCTATTGGATAAATAAATGCCAGGCCCTCGCCCTTAATTGGATGAAAATACTGCCTTTTAACATTTGTGTTATCAAAGGCTACAAGAAAATTAGGCAGGTCAATATACGCGTAGCTGTTTGGTGTTTTTTCCACTTGCTCAATTATCTGGCCGCTGTTCGAGACATATGCGATATTAAGCCCCAGCTGCTCCGTAGTGTTTATCTCTAAAATCGCCTGACTAATGGTCGTCTCTGGTATAGTGATGGCAGTTGCGCCCTTTAAATCATTCAAAAACTGATCTTCAGTCAAAGATACCGGTACCTCCGGATGTGAAATTAAGACGGCAATATCAGAGAGGTAAGCCGGCGCAAAATTAAACCGATGAGATCTCGACTCCGTAATGGAAATAGAAGAAGCACCGAAAACTCCCATGCTTTTTGCCTTTTCTATTTTAGTAAGCACTTCAGAGAAACTACGCGTCTCTTCCCAAATGACCGCCACCTCTAGTTGATAGTAATCATTTATGAACTTGATAAAAACTTCTGACAATTCACGCTCAACCCCATCAATTACATCTTTCGATTCTGAAATTTCAATGTTGTTTGGATACCAATAGAAGATGACCTCTCCTGCACCTCTTTCCTTTATCTCTTTCCAGGACCTTCCCTGAGACACTGCTGTCAGTGAAAGAACAATACTTAAAACAAATGCAACACCCCTATTCATAAATCTAAAATAAGTCCGGTAATTAAAACATGATGAATTACTCAGATAAAAGTATTAGCCAGCGTGTAACCTTCCCTTTTTTAGGACAGAGCTAATTTCAACTTTTTATCTTTAAAATC
>JBMSGX010000150.1:0-5862 GCA_049416285.1 Crocinitomicaceae bacterium
ACTGATTGGCCCTGCCTGGGTGTTTGAGAAGGTTCAGAGGAATTTAAAAGCGTAGGATTTCGAGTGTTTATTTGAGCTTTGATTTCTTAGTGATCGCGCCAAAGAGGTTGCGATATAGCAACCGTAGAGTGAAGCTCAACCGGGAAGGTTGAATAGCTGAACGAGAGAATGAAGGAAATGGATTATCCCAGATGAACCTGTTCCACTCCGAATTCCGAAATCCAAGCAGATTCTTCGAATCCTGGCTTAGTTCATTTATACGCCTTCATTCAAGTGAACTTGGCTCGGCTATAAACGAACAAAGCCCAATGCAACGCATTGAGCTTTGATTTCTTAGTGATCGCGTCAAAGAGAAAGCACTGCTTTCGAAGACTGAGTTTGACCTGTAAGGTCTAAAACCGAAGGAAATCCGTAGCGATCACTTATGATAAAAAGGATTACTTACGTGTTCCTAACTAATCCGAGGTCAGAATGAAAGTCTGATTGCTCCGCAATATTGCGCTTTTCCTTCGAGTTCTTTTGAAAGTAAACTTTCAACGTACTCCAAAGAAAAAGCCCACTCCAATGGAGCAGGCTTTCATTTTCTAGTGATCGCGTCAGGATTCGAACCTGAGACCGTCTGCTTAGAAGGCAGATGCTCTATCCAGCTGAGCTACGCGACCAGAAATAAAAAAGGGGATGAGAAGAACTCATCCCCTTGTCGGGGTACCAGGATTCGAACCTGGGATCTCCTGGTCCCAAACCAGGCGCCATAACCGGACTAGGCCATACCCCGTTAAAAAGAGGATTAACTCCTTACTTTTTATTTCAATTTCCTTCTGAACGTTATCAGAAAGCGAGTGCAAAAATAACCATAATGTTGTATTCTGCAAGTTCTTTTTATAAAAAAAGAAAAGCGGTGAGAGGGGGATTCGAACCCCCGGTACGATTGCTCGTACGGCAGTTTAGCAAACTGCTGGTTTCAGCCACTCACCCACCTCACCGGTTCATCAAAGAACATCCCCGAATAGTCGGGGGAGCAAAATTAGCAAAAGGTTCTGTTCTTCAAAACATTTTGAAGAAAAAAAAAGCCCTAATAAAGTATTTGATTTACCGCACCCATCAATTCAAAAATGAAAAGTAGGATCCATAGTAAATGGAATGGCTTTAACTGCTTGTCTAACTGACTGGATATCAAACTTAACAGAAAAGGAAAAGCCAGTAAGTGGACATTGTTCGTGGCCTGTAAACCCACGTATGAAATGATAAAGGCGATCATGAGAATTCGCGCAATAATATTGTTTTGTTTCAAGGTCGCGATGCCTGCAAATAAGAGGATCATCACAAAAAAGGTAAACGCGATCAAATCGGGTAGGGCAGTGCTAAAGAAATACGTGAGCTGTTCACCTGAGAGAAGTACTTCCAAGAAAAGAGGACTTGATAGGACGCTTACAACTCCTAAAAACAGGAAGTAGATGCTCCATCGCTGTGCTTTGAATTGCAGTGCACCGAAATAGATAGCGGTTACACCAAATAAAATACTGTTAAGGGGAGTAGCGAAAATAAAAGCTCCATCTGAAAGAAACATAAATACAGCATACATTACCTGTATTAAGGCAACTCCTGCAATAACACGTTCCTCGCGTTCCATGCTTATTTTTTAGCGAGTGCCTCCTCGATGTATTTGAACGTAGAAAGAACTTCAGGCTTTCCGTTCACTACCGCTACGTCGTGCTCGAAATGTGCACTTGGTTTTCCGTCTTCCGTTACGATGGTCCATTGGTCTTCCAGCTGAACTACACGCTCTGTACCCATGTTGATCATCGGTTCGATCGCAATGGTTAATCCGTCTTGAATTTTCTTTCCACGACCTCTTCTTCCGTAATTAGGAACCTGCGGCTCTTCGTGCATTGTTTTTCCAAGTCCGTGACCAACAAGATCGCGCACTACACCGTAACCGTGTTTCTCAGCATGCTGCTGGATAACAAAACCAATGTCTCCAATTCTGCTTCCTGCCTTGGTCTCGGCAATTCCAAGATCAAGACACTCCTTTGTTACTTGAAGTAATTTCTTTGTTTCCGGATCTACATTTCCGATTTCGAATGTATAGGCATGATCACCGTAGTAATCTTTGTAGATGGCTCCGCAGTCTACGGAAACGATATCACCGTCTTCAAACGGTCTGTCATCCGGAATTCCGTGCACAACCGCATCGTTCACAGAGATACAAAGTGTGTTAGGGAAATCGTAGAGACCTAAAAAACCTGGTATCGCATCTTGTGAGCGAATGTAATCTTCGGCAAGTGCGTCCAATTCCAATGGGGTAACTCCGGGACCGATCTTCTCAGCGATCTTACCAAGTGTTCTACTCACGATCTGAGCGGCTTCACGCATGATCTCGATCTCTTCAGGTGTTTTATATATGATCATCTTACGATTTAGAAAATTCATGGTGCAAAGATAATTCAATCTCCATAAAAAAAGGCTCCCCGATTGGAGAGCCTTCTTTTTATTTATTTCGAGTGTCTTACGACAATACCTCTTTTACTTTGTCAGCAGCTTCTTGAAGCAATACTACTGAGTGTACGTCCAATCCTGAATCGTCGATCAGTTTCTTCGCTTCTTCAGCGTTAGTTCCTTGAAGACGAACGATCAATGGAACAGGGAAGTTACCAAAGCTCTTGTATGCGTCAACAACCCCTTGTGCAACACGGTCACATCTTACAATACCACCGAAGATGTTGATAAGGATCGCTTCAACGTTATCGTCCTTAAGGATGATGTTGAAGGCTTTCGCTACACGCTCTGCATCTGCAGTTCCTCCTACATCAAGGAAGTTTGCCGGGTTACCACCTGAAAGTTTGATGATATCCATAGTTGCCATTGCAAGTCCGGCTCCGTTCACCATACATCCAACATTACCGTCAAGTTTAACGAAGTTCAATCCAGCCTCATCAGCTTCAACTTCTGTTGGATCTTCTTCCGTTTTGTCGCGCATTGCTGCGTAGTCTGCATGTCTGAACAATCCGTTACCGTCAAGTGTTACCTTCGCGTCAACTGCGATGATCTTGCTGTCTGATGTTTTCAATACCGGGTTGATCTCGAACATTGAAGCATCACACCCCTCGTAAGCAGCATAAAGTGCAGCTACGAATTTTGTCATTTGCTTGAATGCCTGTCCTGAAAGTCCTAGGTTAAATGCGATCTTTCTCGCTTGGAAACCTTGAAGTCCAACACGTGGATCGATCTCTTCTTTAAAGATTAGGTGTGGAGTCTCTTCTGCAACTGTTTCGATGTCCATCCCTCCTTCAGTAGAGTACATGATGATGTTTCTTCCACGCTCTCTGTCCAAAAGAACTGACATGTAGAACTCATCTGGCTCGCTTTCTCCAGGGTAGTAAACATCCTGAGCGATCAATACTTTATTTACTTTCTTTCCTTTACCGTTTGTTTGAGCAGTTGTAAGGTGACCTCCTAGGATCCCGCTTACTTTTTCCTCTACGTGGTCAATTCCTTTCGCAAGAACAACTCCGTGAGAACCAGTTTCTTCAACTGTTCCTTTTCCACGACCACCAGCGTGAATCTGAGCTTTCACCACGTACCACTCTGTTCCTGTTTCTGAAGTTAGCTCTTTTGCTGCTGCTACAGCGTCATTCACATTATCGACTACTTTTCCTTCCTGGATCGCAACCCCGAAGCTTTTTAGGATCGATTTCCCCTGATATTCGTGTAAGTTCATTTATCTGTGTTTATTGTGATTCGTAAAATTAATAGTTCTTAGCAAAGATTCAATACTGAATCAAACTGATTTCATAAAAAGTTATTAAGAGCGTTTTGTTCTCCAAGATCCCTGGATCTCACGAGAGGCAAATTCTTCTTTATCTCTGTCCTTAATATCTGACCAGATCTTGTTGATGCTATGATGCAGAGCATCTGCCTCTTCTTCCATGGCTTCATGCATGATCGTTGGATCCTGGAAGTAATGTTTCACAAAGTTTGTATCGAAATCACCGGAAACAAAAGCGTCATGCTTTAATACGTATTTACCAAAATCCAATGTTGTTTTTAAACCTGAGATCTGATAGTTGTCGATCGCTTCAATTGTTCTGCGAATAGCCTTATTACGGTCTTCTCCCCAAACAACCAACTTAGCGATCATAGGATCGTAATAGATCGGGATCTCCATACCTTCTTCAAACGCGTCGTCAACACGAACGCTTCTTCCTGAAGGTACACGGTATCGCGTTAATGTTCCGATATCTGGTGTGAATCCACTCATGGAATCCTCCGCATACACACGTACTTCGATCGCGTGTCCGTGGATCTTCAATTCATCCTGTTTCATTGGTAATTCTTCACCACGTGCTACGCGAACCTGCCATTCAACAAGGTCTGTTTGGGTGATCTCTTCCGTTACCGGGTGTTCTACCTGAAGACGTGTATTCATTTCAAGGAAGTAGAAGTTGTGCTCAGCGTCTAACAGGAACTCAACTGTTCCAGCTCCCACGTAATTACAAGCCTTACATACATTTACAGCTGCTTCACCCATTTCTTTTCTAAGCTCCGGCGTCAGTACAGCACTTGGTGCTTCTTCAACTACTTTTTGATGTCTACGCTGAATAGAGCACTCTCTTTCGAATAGGTAAACCGTATTTCCTTGCGTATCCGCAAAAACCTGGATCTCGATGTGACGCGGTTTTGTAACAAACTTCTCTACGAAACAAGCATCATCACCAAATGAAGAGCGCGCCTCATTCTGTGCAAGACGCATTTGTTCTTCAAGGTTGTCCGGTGATTCAACCAAACGCATTCCTTTACCACCACCTCCGGCAGATGCTTTGATCAAAACGGGATAACCGATCTGTTCAGCGATAGATTTTGCTTGTGCAGGATCTGTGATCGCCTCGTCAATTCCAGGAACCAATGGTACGTTATATTCTTTTACTGCTTGCTTGGCACTTAGCTTGTCACCCATTACTTCCATTGCTTCAGGAGAAGGGCCGATAAAAGTGATTCCAGCTGCCTTTACCTTACGGGCAAATTCTGCATTCTCCGAAAGGAAACCGTATCCCGGGTGAATGCCATCAACACCAAGTTCCAAACACTTCTGGATGATCAGGTCTTGCTTCAAATAGCTTTCAGAAGAGGGGCTCTTTCCAACATAAACAGCTTCGTCAGCTTCTAACACGTGAGGAGCATTTGCATCTGCGTCGGAATAGATCGCAACACTGGCGATATCCATTTTCTTCAATGTACGGATCACTCTTCTGGCGATCTCACCTCTGTTCGCTATAAGGACTTTTTTCATCGAGATTGTCATTTTCTAATGACAGCGAATTTACCAATAATTTCCCTTTTGGATGGGTTACTCTTCGTCTTCTTTTATTCCTTCAACGGGGACGAGGTTGTCCTGGCGCTTTTGGGTGCGGACACGGTTCTTCTTTTTACGGAATATATTGAAGAAGGACTGAACAAGTGAGAAGTCTCGGATGTTATTGAATTCTTCCTTGTATGACAAACCGGCTCCTTGAGTAAAGAGTCCTTTGTCAGCAGCTTCGTAGATAACCGTTCTATCCGTTGATTCGTTGAAGATATTTATGCGGAAGGTTCCGTCATCATTCAACACATATTCAATATTCACATCACCGAGCAGGGTTTGCTCACTTATCGGATCCTCTCCCGGTTCTGTTTCTGTTGTGGCACTCTCAACTCCAAAGCTTCCTGATACGATCAGCCTGTTATCGAGAAACCCTTTTGACACTCCGAATTCGTAGAGGTTGTCTCCGGAGAGGTCGTCCTGATCGATGTTTACGTTAAGGGTGTAATCTTGTGAGATCTGACCAAGTAACGAGTTGATCTGATTACTTACCAGGTCCATGGCTG
>JBMSGX010000151.1:0-5849 GCA_049416285.1 Crocinitomicaceae bacterium
CTGAGATCGGTGGCAAAGGCGGTTTGATCTCATTGGACAAAGACGGTAACGTAGCCATGCCATTCAATACAGCTGGGATGTACCGCGGTTACGTCACTTCGGACGGAAAAATTCATGTTTATATCTACGGAGAAGAATAAAATCTTTAGATCACAACCTGAAAATCATCTGCATTCTCTGCAATGAAATTCAAAGTGTCTTTGATCTCATTCAGGTCAAATGAGGTAACCAGCTTAGTACGGTATTCTTTGAAATGAGCGATTCCTTTGAAGTAGTTCGTGTAGTGGCGTTTCATTTCAGCAATCGCAAGTGTTTCACCTTTCCATTGGACACTCATATCTAGGTGTTTCATCGCGACATCTACTCTATCCTGGATAGTTGGACGGGCGAGGTGCTCACCAGTATTCATGAAATGCTTTATCTCATTAAAGATCCACGGATAACCAATACTCGCTCTACCGATCATGATTCCATCAACACCATAACGCTCGCGATATTCCACGGCTTTTTCCGGTGTATCAATATCTCCGTTCCCAAAGACAGGGATCTTCATGCGAGGGTTGTTCCTTACATCAGCGATCAATGACCAGTCTGCTTCACCCTTATACATTTGTTTGCGTGTACGACCATGAATAGAAATAGCCTCGATTCCCACATCCTGCAAACGTTCAGCTACATCAACGATGTACTTCGAATTCTCATCCCACCCAAGACGTGTCTTCACAGTTACCGGTAGCTTCGTAGACTTCACGATCTCAGCGGTCATCTTGACCATCTTGGGTATATCCTGAAGAATTCCAGCTCCTGCTCCTTTGCATGCGACCTTTTTTACCGGGCAACCATAGTTAATATCGATGATGTCAGGGTTTGTCTTCTCGGTGATCTCTGTCGCTTGCTTCATACTCTCGATATCGTATCCAAAGATCTGGATTCCGACAGGACGCTCGTATTCATAGATATCGAGCTTTTGGACACTCTTTACTGCGTCTCTGATCAGACCTTCAGAAGAGATGAATTCCGTGTACATGAGATCAGCTCCGTTCTGTTTGCACAACGCACGGAATGGCGGGTCACTCACATCCTCCATTGGAGCAAGTAAAAGCGGGAATTCTCCCAACTCTATGTCTCTGATCTTGACCATTGCGGGTACAAAGATACGGCAATTTCAATTGTCGTCGATAATTCTAAAAGCTCACTAATTCAAGTTATAGCGCAACCCCATTCCTGACTGACTCAATTCGATCTTTTCGAATAGAGTAGAAAGCTTTTTATTCGCATGTCTCTTATGGATGATATAAGCTGTTATGTCAAATACAAATAAAAAACCACCCTGAAGCAGTAATCCATTTCCAAAGCCATTGAGCATTTGAGCCCGAGACAGGTCATTTTGTGCCATCTCACGCAACAGTAAACCGCTAGTCATATAAGCTATATCCAATGCTCCATTAAACAAAAACACTTTTTCCGTTTGACTTTGTTCAGACCATGTTTCTGCAAAAGAAAGTTCGGCCGATGCCTTTCTTGCCTTAATATATCCCGGTATCGCAAGTCCAAGATTCACAGTGTTCCACATGACGTTCATCTGGTGGAAATAGCGCGCTTCTCCTTCTGGCAAAGTTGCCCAAGCCGCTCCACTTCCGATCATGTTCGCAGCAGCCCAGCTTCCTAAAGTGAGCATTAACTTTTGATCTGTTTTATATCGTTCTGCATTAAAGCTTTGAAGCTCTTGTCCCCAACTTGCGTGAGCGATTATTAGAGTAAACAGTAATGTTCTCATCAATTATCTATTTCAAATTTGACCTGGTTCTCGGACTCTTTTTCCTTCTCCAGTTTCTTGATGAATTTACGCAATTTCGTATCACGTTTAGGTGTCTTCTCATCCATTATTGTATCCACGGCATTCTCAGGGTCGAAATGAATGATCAACTCCTCTTTCGGACGCTTATCTGGAATATATTCATTCACAGTTGTGTCATTCTTAAATAATCCGAACTCACTTTTGAGAATTGCTTTCGCGTTTTGTTTCTCCTGCTCACGGTTTTCCTTTGCCTGTTGCTTACGCGCCGTATCGTCCCATTCAATAGTTGGGTCGTCCAAATTACCGTACATACGCATGAAGACTTTAAATCCTGTACCATCATCGATCACTTCGCCAAACTCACTCTCTCTCTTCTGCTTTAGGTCACGGAATCGGAAGCCAAAGCGATAATCGATCTTGTTCTCGAAAGTATGTTTTCCTGAAACTTCCATATCCAATGCCGAACTGTGCACGGACATTTCCGGGATCACAATCATTCCGTCACGGATGATGATTGTGTTTTCCAGAGTTTCGAAATCGAGGTTCAACAGTTTTTTCTCGAAGGCATTGATATTCTCTTTTCCAAGAGCTAATCGCGCTGATGTTTCTTTCAAACTTGTGGTGATCTCCTTAAATGCTTCCACATTTCTGAGCTTACCATTCTCAAGTTTCAACCCTGCCTCGGCTACGATTCCACTGTAAAGAATCCCATTGCGGAGGTCAAATGGTGCAGACAATCGCACACTTGCCTGTGCATTTCCTGAAATGTTTTTGCTCGTGATCACGGTTTGTTCAAAATCGTTCCATTCCACAAAAAGCTTGCGCATGTCGATGTTTCTTGTTGCAGCATTAGTTGTCAAGTGGAAGATCTCCGGTGAACGCTCTTCAATACGCAAATCACCTTTTAATTCTGCTCCCGCATTTCTCAAACTAACGCGATCAAAGCTTAAAACACGTTTGCCAATAGCCATATTTCCTTTTAGGTCGAAGAACAAATGACTTCGGTAAGCCATCTTTTTGACATCGAGGTATACCTTTCCGTCAATATCATTTGGTAGGACAAACTCACGTGGCTGATCGACTTTTTCCTCTACTGTTGAGCTTCCGAGATCAGCAACATCAATAAACTTACTCTCAATTTCTATGCTTGTTTCAAGCGGATGTCTGCCTCCTAGATATTCTACCAGCTTAACAAATGCACCGTTTATTCGGAAGTCAGATTTGCCTAACGTACAGGTAATATCATCCAATCCGATCTTGTCATTACGCAAGTAGATCTTACCATTGATATTGCGGTAAACACGACGGTCATCTGTCAATTGAACGTTAACATTGTGCGGCAATAACTCACCAGAGCAGCGCTGAAGATCGTATTCAAATTCCTCCGTCGGGGTTGGCTTGGCCTTAACGCTAAATCTAGCAGCGACATCTGCCGTACCCGATAGCTCCTTAAATTTTTTCAGTCTGAACAGTCTGCGAATAATCGATAAGTTCAAGAATCCATTGGCCTCCCCTCTAATCAAAGGTTGATCAAACTCCGTGATCTTTAGCTCTCCTCGGAATGGTCCACCTTGTGTTTTGAAACGTACTTTCTTAAGCGTTAAGTACTCTTTTTTAGGGCCGTCGACATTGGAATATTTTCCTTCCAAAATCAATTCTCTCAATGTGATGTTCGATGCGGGATCTGTCAATGTTGCTTCTGAAACTCCAAAGTCACAATTCACTTTTGCTGGTTCTGTAGAAGACATCTCACCGCTGATGTTCAGGTCGAAAAGTACTTTCCCAGTCCCTGAAAATTTCTTGACATCTTCCGTCTGATCAAAAGCCAGATTGTTCGCGGCATCCGCAATGCTGATATCCTTCCCTGAAATGTTCAGCGCATAACTAGCCGTGTCAACCCTACAGTCAAAATTGAACGGTAGATTAGATACATAGATCGTGGAAGTTGGAACAGTATATATCCCTGAATCAAGGTCTACATTCAGTCGGACATTCATCACTGCCTCCTGATCCTGGATCAACTTGATCTTACCGCTCCTTGCCTCTTGAACACGCAAAGTCGTACTGGCAGAGGTGGTAAATTTTCTACTGCTCAAGGCACCATTCAGAGCCATGTGATGAATTGCAGTTGCATAAAGCTGATCTGTTGCAGCGTTCGCGTATGAAAATCTAAAGTTGGTAAACTCTACCTGTTCCAGGTTTAGATCAAACTCCTTCGATCCGCTGCTCGTTGTATCGCGAATAATATCATAATTGTTTTGTCCTAAAGAGTCGATTTTCAGTTGAAGTGTACCTTGTCCAACCTCTATCTTTTTTAAAGTGTAGTTCTCTTTCCAAATATCCATTGGATTGAATCGCAGTCTGATCTGATCTGTGTACAGTAACGTGTCCAGGTCGTCAGAGCCCTCGAATGAATCCTTTATGAATACATTATTGAAATCAACTGATAGGTCCGGGAATGTGCTCCAGAAGACGAGATCCACCTCGGCAACTTTGACCTCAGCGTTTAAGTATGAATTAGCCTCTTTGACCACCATATTGATGATATCATCCTTAAATAACCACAGTAAAAGCGTGATCAACAGGAAGGTTCCACCGACAATGCCGGCAAACCATTTTCCTATCTTTAAAAGGCGGTCTTTGCGCATGAATCAAAATTATTTCATAATCCGCAAGGCTCGAGGGCGCTCGCGTTAACTTATTAACGCTATTCTGTTGGGATTTGTAACGGATGACAAAACATCTTCTTCCCTGCGAAATTGTTGACAAAAGCGTTACATTGTAATTCACCGCAGATACATAGAATGTGCTATCTTTGCGGGTGTTTAAAAATTAGATATGGCGCTATTAACAGTTGGGTCGGTTGCATTCGATGCTATTGAGACCCCATTTGGAAAAACAGATAAGATCATTGGAGGTGCAGGGACGTACATCGCAATTGCAGCTTCATTCTATGATAATGACCAGAATATTGTTTCTGTTGTGGGTGAAGATTTCCCGCAGGAAATGCTTGATCAGTTGAAGGCTCGTAAGGTGGATCTTCAGGGATTACAGATCAAAGAAGGAGAGAAAACGTTCTTTTGGTCAGGACGCTACCATAACGATATGAACTCTCGTGACACACTTGTTACAGAACTGAACGTATTGGAGCACTTTGATCCGATCATTCCGACAAGTTATCAAGGAGTTGAATACTTGATGTTGGGTAACCTAAGTCCACAAGTACAAAAATCAGTGATCGAAAGATTGGATAAACGTCCAAAGCTGATCGCCATGGATACAATGAACTTCTGGATGGACATTGCTATGGAGCCGCTGAAAGAAACGATCTCGATGGTTGATGTACTGATCATCAATGATGAAGAGGCACGTCAACTTTCAGGAGAATACTCTTTGGTGAAAGCTTCACAAGTGATCCGTGATATGGGACCTAAATACCTGATCATCAAAAAAGGTGAGCACGGTGCATTGCTGTTCCACGAAAACAAGATGTTCTACGCTCCGGCGTTGCCATTGGAAGAAGTATTTGATCCAACAGGAGCAGGTGATACGTTCGCCGGTGGATTCATGGGATACATCGCTTCAACAGATGATACGTCATTCAACAACATGAAACGTGCTATAATCAACGGATCTGCACTAGCTTCTTTCTGCGTGGAAGAATTTGGAACTGAGCGTTTGATGAACATCACGAAAAAAGATCTACAAGAAAGAATTGAAGAATTCGTTGCTCTAACCAATTTTGAGATGGAGCAAGTTATTGGCTAATATCAATAATTATGACTGGTACAGAATTTATCGAGAAGTTAAAAGAATTAACCGCTACTGAGGACATTCTTGAAGTAAGTAAAGACGTATCCGAGCTTCGATCGAAGTTTGAGGATTACGTGCTTGAAGAAGAGCGTAAGGTTCAGGTGGCGGAATTAGAAGCCAAAGATAAAGGTGAAGTATTCGAAGCACCTGAAACGGACTTTGGTAAGGAAGAATTCTACAACATTTACAGTGAGTACCAGGAAAAAGCAAAAGCACTTCGTTCTGAGAAAAAGGCAAT